>JAJZZW010000174.1 GCA_021797385.1 Thermoplasmata archaeon
GAAAAATTGATGAAACCGGAATACATTTCCAGTTTAACCAGGGCGGTCGAGCTCATTAAAAAGCTTGATAATCTTGGTTTTCTGGATGTAATATCCGGTATATTGAGTGACGATGAAACGTTAAAGACGATCTTTACACTCCTGACGAGCGATGATGTACTGTCTCTTACAACAAAGACAGATTCTGTCATGGTATTATTAAAAATAATGTCAGAGGAAAAGAACGTAAGGGCTTTGAGCAACCTGCTTGAAATGGTCAGTATAATGCAGAACAAGGGGATCCTTGATCCGGTACTGGGAGTTCTCAATGATGATGGTGCGATGGGATTATTAATGGGCTTATTCTCAAACGATTTTACAATGAACCTGATCATGAATGAGAAGCCAATACTGGAATCCTTGGGAACACTGGATCTCAGTGTAGCACCTCATTATGTTAACATGATAAAGGCTGTAGAAAATGCAATCAAGACTGATACAGTGACGCCTGTCGGTGGAATGATGGGAACGCTTCGTGCCATGAAGGACGAAGATGCACAGAAAGGTCTCGGTATAGTTTTCTCCATACTCAGGAGTCTTGGCAAAACATGCAGCGATGAATTTAACTGCTCAGCCAAAAAATAATTTTATTTTTATAATAAACCATATTTTCTCAACACATTTTAATATCCATTTATGATTATGATTAATTATAGCTCCGTGGTGTAGTGGACAAGCATTCCGGACTTTGGATCCGATGACGGCAGTTCGAATCTGCCCGGAGCTGTTATGATTGAGATAATAGGAAGAAAAAAGGAAACAATTAGTATAGGAAAACCTGTCAGGTTATCGGAGATTTACGATTCCATAGGAATAAATGAAGATGGATTTGTTGCTATCTTGAACGGTATACCGGCAACATCAGATCTTACCATCAATCCAGGTGATAATCTTGTTCTCCTGGAAATTTTCTCAGGAGGATAACTTTCAAAATAGATATTTTGAATAAAACTTTTTTTCAACTTCCAAAAGTGAGTTTTCATTTAAAGATAATATTTTAATTTCATCCTTAAATGGATTTAAATTCTTACCAATATCCTCATTTTTTAATTCTTTTCTTATAATTTCCTCCATATTCCTTATTCTGGTTCTAACATCCACATAAATTCTATCGTCTATAATATAAGGGCCACGCATCAACCTCGGATTGCTGTTCCAAACATCAATAAATTTTATGGTTTCATTGGATTCAACAGGAGGTCCTTTATGAATTTCGATTCCCGGGAGTTTCTCAAGTTTATACTCTATTAGAATTTCTATATCCTTGCCTACATATATTTCAGACGCTATGGGAATAAATCCATTCCCCTGAAATATATCCCATATTCTGTTTTTCAGTCTCACTGCCTGTGGATATATTATATCATCTATAATCTCTGGCTTTTCCACTATAAATATCTTTATGTTAGTATCACGTTTCCTTTTTACCACGGGCAAACGATTGAATATATCAATTCTATCCTTCATATATATTCTGGATGCAAGTTTCAATCTGGACAGGTTTTCCTGGCTAACGGCAGCACCCGCATTTCTGGATGGGTCCACCGGATCAATTATTATTACAGGTTCATTGAATTTATCTACGGTTTCCTCAGGGATAATGAGTTTTCCTCTGAGGTTTGCCATATATTCTATAAATCTGTCAAAACTTTTGAAATGAATTATCAAGACTTCACAGAGATATCCGGAGAATCCGGATTTTGCGATTTCTGATCCATATACATTGATGCTTTTTAAAAATACCTTCAATAAGCGTATATCATGAATAGTTTTTTCATCTGTATTCCTATTCACATAAATAGTGTGCAACGGTGTTCTGTCTACGGTTGAAACTATTTTTTCCCCATTACTAATTTTAAATGCCGGTACAATATCTACCTTTATTCCATCAACATAACCTGAAACATATGGATGCTCTGCATATTTTTCTGTACCATTTTCTAGTACCTTATGACCGATTTCAAGGCCTTTTTTCTCTATGTAATCCACAGAATAAGACCTATCAAATGTAATGAACATGTCTATGTCACTGGATTTTAGATTGGTGTGTTTTGATACAGAACCTACTTCAACGCATTTTGCATTTATTTTTTCCTTTCTGCAAATATTATCTACCTTATTAATAATAGCAGATGAAATAGCAGCAAGCTTTCTGGTCTCCTCCTCGTTGGGCATCTGCTCGGCGAGAAACTCCTCAAGATAATTCATTTTAATTTCCTAGATCAAGAATTGCCTGTGCAGGTTCTCCCCCTGCTTTCTTAAGTGCCTCTTTTGCCTTTTCCCTTGGAACTTTGCACTGTTCCATTACAAGTTTTATATCCTCTTCATCAAATTCTTCTACCTGCTGGGTTTTAGGTTTTTCCTTAAATGTTCCCATTACCTGAAATGTTTTCTGCCCCTGTGCCTCTATCATTGTAACAGATGCATTTTCTACGATATAATCCTTATCCCTGCCCTTAAATATAACCTCCTTAACATCAGGCATTTCAGTAGATTTTATTCCCATCTGGTTCATCATTCTCCTTACATCTCTCGGATTCATAGGGATTAATTATTACTTCTTTTATTAATTTTTACGTTTTTATTCCATACTATTTCAGGATAGTTTGTAAATTTAAGTGTAAGTATTAATCCTATCATTGATGCCGTCAATTCGATAATAATTGTATAAACTGGTATGGCAATGAATTTTAATAAAATAAATGGCACAGGGAGTATAAATATCCAGGAGAAAAAATTGGCAAATTTGTAAACATAATATATCTCGCTGCCAGGGAATTTTCGTGTAAAATACTTCCTGTATCCTGGGAAAAATAACGCAATGGCAGGCAATATTAAAAACCCATCGAGAAGATTAACTCCTGTATTTTTTATGGATATCATAAATCCCATAAGCAATAAAAGTGGAAATATTGCCGTGAATGATATGCTGTAATATATTCTGGTATTTATAATACTCCCAATAAATAGCGCAAAAAATGAAACGCCGACAATTTCCAAGAACGTGAAAACCACAAAATCACTATTTTTGTTCAATACCAGTACGGGAACTGTTATGAGTATAATGCCTATTGAAACAAATAGAAGTACGTTTATTAAAATTGCATAAAGCATGGTCCACACATCCCTTATCCTTTTAACATCGGTTATGGAAATTACATACCTTTTCAATTTTTTAATTATAGTAGTTTTTCGTGACTTTACATCTATTTTATTTTTGTAGAATGCAGAATGCTATTTTTCCAGACTTTTCACCAACTGTACTGTGGGTGCACTAATTTTCTACCATGCTTTCAAGATTCATTGTTTTTACCAGCAGT
>JAJZZW010000175.1 GCA_021797385.1 Thermoplasmata archaeon
GTCTATAAATGGAGAATATTCACGCATATACTTCTCTTACATGGCCGGGATAAGTGATTCAGGGTCATTCGAGGAATCTTCTGAGGAATATGGTTCAACATCGGGCTATGAATTTATTGATTCACTGAATTTCGCCGAACTTATAGGCAATGATATTAGAACTCTTAAAGCATCGATCCATGGAGGGAAGGTTGCACCTGGAAAATACGACCTTGTGGTGGGCCCTTCCATATCCGGGATAGTTGCCCATGAATCCGCAGGGCATCCCATGGAATACGATAGAATCATAGGAAGGGAAGCAGCCCAGGCAGGTGGTTCCTTTATAGATGCCGGCAGGGAAGAGCAACGGGTCGGTTCCACGTATGTAAATGTGATCGATGACCCGTCCATAAAAGGCAGTTTTGGATACTATGCATACGACGATGAGGGTATCAAATCAGGAAAACGCTACTTATACAGGAATGGATTTGCAGATACATATATACACAACCGGGAGAGTGCTGCAATTGCAGGGCAGAAGGCAAATGGTGGTGGGAGATCATCAGACTGGGATATGGAGCCACTGGCACGGATGAGCACCACATATATAGAACCCGGTGAACAGTCTCCTGAAGAGCTGATAGAAAGTGTGAAACACGGTATTTATATGAAGAATTTTACTGAATGGAATATAGATGATACCAGATTTTATGAAAAATACGTGGGGAAGGAAGCATATCTGATAGAAAATGGTAAAATTACATCCATGGTACGCAGGCCCGTGCTGGAAACAACAACAGTAAACTTTTATTCCTCCGTGGATGGTTCTGCCAATGACCTCACCTTCCATGCCGGCCTGTGCGGCAAGGGGGATCCGGAACAGGGAGTCCCGGTATGGATGGGAGGGCCACACATCAGGCTCAGGAATGTTTACATGAAGTGATAGTTTGGAAATAGAAAATTTTGTTAAAGAAATCCGTAAAATTTGCGACGAATTTACAATCAATATTGAGGATGGTGTAATCGATGAAGTAAGATTCTCTCAAAATAGCATCGATCTGAATAATAGCTGGTCATCTCCATCTTACAATATATTTGTGGCAAGGGGAAAAAAAACTGCAGAGTTATCATTTGACAGCCTTGAACCCGGTGAATCACAATTAAAAATTTTACATGACATGCTGGAAATAGCCCCGGAAAATCCCGACTTTTATGGAATAAACCCTGTGAAATATAATTACCACGGAAACCAGAATTATCATAACGTGGATTTATATGATATTGCAGGGGAACTGATCCAGGGTTCCCTGGATGGCGGATCAGAGAAGGCGGCAGGCCTTGCATATCTCGATCATACCAGGAACAGGATAATAACACCATGGAATGACCAGGAATATTATAACTCCGGGCTGGAAATTGTAGTACGTGCATTCAGAGGCAGCAACAGCGGGCAGGAGGCACTGCACTTCGGGGAAGGCTCCATGGAATCGGCAAATCCATATAATACAGGTATGGCTGCGGCAAAAACTGCTTCAATGTCAGATAAAACCGTTTCAATCAATGAGGGAAGATACGATGTAGTATTTTCGCCCTATACCATTGGCACAGTACTCTCCTATAATGTAGGATTCCTATCATATTACAGCATAAATGCTGGATTAAGCCCCTTTATAGGCAAAATAGGAAAACAGATTGCATCTGAAAATGTCACAATCTATGATGACCCCCTGAATGGAAGTGGTGTAGGTTACAGACCGGTTGATGAGGAGGGTACAGCTACAGGCAAACTCAATCTGATAGAGAATGGACTGTTGAAAACTTATATGCATTCATACTCCACTGGAAAACAATCTGGAAACCAGAGTACCGGAAATGCAGGAATCATGGATCCGGCTCCGTGGCAGCTGCACATGTCTCCGGGTAACAGTACCCCTGAGGATATGATCGGCAGCATAAAATCCGGGCTTTTTATTAATAATGCATGGTATACCAGATTCCAGGATGAAAGCAACGGAATATTTTCCACTGTTCCCCGGGATGGTGTATTTCTGATAAAAGACGGTGACATTGCCGGAAATGTTTCAGGAATACGCATAAGTGATTCTATTCTTAATATCCTCAAGAATGTTGTTGAAGTATCCCGTGAAGAAAAATATGTAAAATGGTGGGATGAAATAGCGCCATCAATTATGCCATATGCAATGGTAAAAAATGTAAATATAACAAAAGGATTTTAATTATTTTTCATTCTTTCAATGAAATTTATGTAGATATTCAGGTATTCCATTCCCTTTTTTATGCCCCGGCTGATCTCCCTTATATTCAATTTATCCAGTTTTTCCTGCATTTCGTCATGGTGTTTTAAGCCTATGAACGGTACAATGCTCTCTATTACTCTGGAAGAATAACCGGAACCTGCAAATACTGATTGTATGCTCTGAATTATATTTTCCAGGTTATTATAGATATATTCCCTTGCTCCCGGATTCACCGCTGCCAGCATATAATATCTTAAAGAATCCTGCATTTTTATCTTTCTGTCATTAATTGCATTCTCAATTGTTTTGAAATTTTCTTCTCCGGTAAGTACTGCCATGGCCTGTATTACCTTTACCTTATCCTCATCCTGGTCAAATTTTTCCAGCAAATCCAGCATTAATTTTGCATCGTTGTGTATCTCTGCTATGGATGTTAAAACTGCAAGTCTCATATTCGGGTCTGTCTTATCTAAAGACCCCTCAAATCTTGCCAGTTCCTCTGCATATCCTCTGTTTACTTTTGCATATCTATTTGCAAGCAGACCCCTGGTCAATGTTATATTTATATTTTCATTGCCGTTCCTATCACCCAGAGCCTTCAGTTTGGAGGATAGATATTCCATGTTGGCATTGACAAGTTCTTTGCTTTCTGGATAAATATTATAAATGGAAAATAATTCTCCGGATATTTCCCTTATAATGAGCGGATCATTCAATTCCATGAACTTCTCGATTCTGGAAAGGTAATTTCCGAAAGTAATCCTGCCCGAAAGCAGAAATGCATGCATATCATTCAAAAGCCCGAATATATCTTTGTTATCCAGTATGGAGATATTTTTTATTATATTTTCATAGAGGGAATCAGAATACATGACACGGTAAAATCCCGTTTCACTATCATTCAGTTTGATAAATCCCTTGACATCATCTATTTCCATGGATTCTGTATCAAATATCTGGCTTTTTGTTCCCGAGGTATACTTTATGGTCAGCGGTATTTTCCACTG
>JAJZZW010000031.1 GCA_021797385.1 Thermoplasmata archaeon
TGTTTATATTGTCATATTCCATATTTTATTACCTCCTGTTGTTCAAAGAGGTATTTCTCCCTGTTATTTAATGATCATTTCATTAGTAACAGGGGGTTTATATTTACACATAATATTGTACACAACCAAATTTAGCATAGGAAAAAGAAATAAAATTACACATAATTTATAATTTTACAGTGGTTTTGATTATCTCACTGCAATACAATTACATGAATATAATAGCCGCAATGCCTATTTATAAATCTATAGTTTATATATAGATATTATTATATATCAACAAAGGATAATATATTATGGACGAAAATGATAATGCCATACGATTAATTGTTGTACGTCATGGTGATACTGAACAGGAAACCGGTATACCCGACGATAGCAGGCGGATTACCAAAAAAGGGAAAAAGCAGTTAAAAAGAACAGCCAATTTTATTGATAAAATGAATTATAATGTAGAGAACATTGTTTCCAGTCCGCTGGCTCGTTCCAGGGACTCTGCGGAGGTAATTGTTGATGAACTGGGCCTTGACCTTAAGATAGACATGAATGATAGCCTGAAGCCCGATGCCCCCGTCGCTTCAACGGTTGCATTTATTAAAGAATTAAAAAATAATACAATTATAGTAGGCCATAATCCCAATCTTTCATTATTGTTAAATAAGATCGTCGGCTTTAATGGGGAATTAAAAAAGGCTGGAGTAGCGGTGCTGAACCTTAATAAAACTACCATGAAATCTGATCTGGAACTTCTACTTGATCAGAAGGTTCTGAAATTGATTTAAATGCTCGAAGCAGTTGTCGATCTGGGATATAACTCTTTCCAGTTATGTATTTATGATCATTACAAATCAAATTCTTTTAAATTATTATCGAGATACAAATCCTTTGTAAGGCTCGGGACAGACCTATCTGAAGGAGAAAATATAAAACCTAAAAAAATAAAAGATGGGGCATACGAGATTACAAAATACCGGGAAATAATAGATGAATTGAATATAAAGAACGTGCATGCAGTGGGTACCAGTGCTTTCAGAATGGCATCTAATAACAATGAAGTTTCTGAACAGTTTTCTGAGATTCTCGGACATAAAGTAGATATTATAAGCGGATCACAGGAAGGGGAATATTCCGTCATAGGATCATTGAATACCCTTCCATTCAAGGATGCATTGATATTTGACCTGGGAGGAGGCTCACTGGAAATCGCAGTGGTCAGGAACAGAACAATAGAAAAAATAAATAATTACAATCTGGGTGCTTTGAAACTTCTGCACGAATTGAAAGGTGAAAAAGAGATAAGATCCAGAATTGAAAATGAAGTTGTTGAATTTAAAAATATAAATTTACCTGTAATCGGATCCGGTGGCAATCTCAGGGCTCTCGCAAAATATGACATGAAGAATATTAAATACCCTATTTCGAGCCTGCACGGATATAAACTGACAAAAAATAGCATAAAGAACTACGCAGGAAAACTTCCCGGAATAAAGCCCGCCGAAAGGTCTAAATATTCGGGAATAAGTAAGGAGCGGAGCCTCACAATCGGAGTGGCATCTATAATAATAGATGAATTAATGAATATTTTTAATGCAGAATATTTGCATGCCTCCCTCTTTGGAATGAGAGAGGGTGTGCTGATGAAGAGTTTATACAGTAATATAAATGACCTGAGAAGGTCATGGTTAGAGGCCTTTGCCAGTAAATTCAATGCAATTCCTCCATGGGAATACTACAATTATGCCATGGAAAAGCTGCACCTGGATGATAAAAAAAGGGAAATATCCGGAAATGCTGCATTTATGTCCAGGGTTATGGCGTATGCTACTTACAAGAGCCCACTTTACGCATGCGGTTTCACAATAAAAAATGCTGTAAATCCCGGGTTCACATCAGTTGAGCTGGCCGATATGGCTTCTGTTTGCTATTCAGGTTCTGGTAAGGCTAAGAAAAGCCTTGAAAAAATATCAGATTTATCCTCAAACGATATTAAAGAAATGGGAAAGCTAGTAAAAAATACCATTTACAAGAAGAGGTTTTTAATATGAATGGAAAATTAATCGCGTTTGAGGGAATAGATGGGTCAGGAAAATCAAGTCAGGCTAAATTACTGGAACACTACCTTCAACACAGATCGGAGACCTATCTTACCGAATGGAATTCATCTGACTGGGTACATGGCCTTAATAAAAAGGCAAAGAAAAAGAAGGAGTTAAATCCATTAACATTCAGCCTGATAAACGCAACCGATTTTACCGACAGATATGAAAAATATATTATAACTATGTTGAAGGCAGGCATCAATGTTGTTTCAGACAGATACATATATACAGCCTATGCGAGGGATTCAGCCAGAGGGATAAGTCTAAAGTGGATAAAGAATTTATATTCCTTTGCGGTTGAACCTGATGTAGTATTTTATATAAAGGTCAAGCCTGAGGAGGCAATCCTGAGATTAAAAACTGGCAGAACAAGCTTGAAACCGCAGGAAACAGGATCTGATATATTCCCGGAGCTGGCGCCGGATGAGGGATTCATAAAGTATCAGACCATGATATCCGATTTTTATGATAAAATTAGCAAGGAGAAAAAATTCTGTATTATAAACGGAAACGACTCAATAAAAAATGTTCAACTGCAGATACGGGAAAAGGTGGAGGAAATTTTATGGGGCAAGGAGTACTGATAGCTATAGACGGAGTTGAAGGTGCCGGCAGAACATCGCATGCAAACCAACTGGCTAAAAAACTTGAATATATGGGATACGGAACCATGAATCTGGATATACAGAAATCTAAGTTGTTCGGAAATGTGATAAATAAGAAAAAGAAGGATATATTTTTTGAAACCAGAACACTGTTCCTTGCACATGCAACGGCACTGGCAGACCTGGGTAATGCAATAAAAAATGCTGTGGAATCAGGCTTTATTGTAATCTTTGATGGTTATATAGATACTTTAAAATCATGGGGACTTGTACGTGGTTTAAATGAGGACTGGATGAACGGTATACTTTCCATGGTTATAAGACCGGATATTCAGGTGCATTTATATGCAACCTCAGATGAAATTATAAAAAGAATAATAAAGAAAATGGGGTTTCTTGACCCATTGACCTCCAGTATAGAACTCTGCAATGCCGATCTGTACGAAAGTTATATCAATTATATCATAGATTTTCAGGATATACTGGTTAAATCTTCAAAACATATCATTAATGTTGATACCACCGGTAAATTTACAAGGGCAAACGCAAAAATCGTAAGGAGAGTTTCCGGCAAAATAAATAAAAATAAAGAACTGAATGAACAATAACATATTATTTCCTTCATGTCTGCAAGGATTATTCTTACTTTGGTAGATCTCTATTTTTAACGTTCCTTCTCTTTCAATTCAAATTCAAGAATGTAATGTTCATTATATTAATCAAATTCTATTGCAGAATATGAATCTATCATTGTAGGTTGTGGTTATAGAAAACTCAAGTTCAATTCTGTCCGTGAGAACACCAAGAATCGAACAATTATAAATAACTTTAAGTTTTTATAAATATTAAGCTTTTTGAATGGTGTTTAATAAATGGTATAGGCAACATCGATTCATGCGTCAAAAGCAGAAAGACCTGAAGATATATGTCAAAAAAACCAGAAAAGAAATCAGATATCTTGGTAATATTTATTTTATCGGGCCTGTGCCTAAAATAAAACTGAATAAAAAAAATGATGAGCACAAAGGTGGTCAGGCATCACCGGTAATTAAAGAGGAAAAAATAATTAACTCAAAAATAGAAATTTTTGGAGTTGATAATGTCAATGAGGAAACTGTAGCACACGAAGTCATGCATACTATAAGATTGTTTAAAGTATATAAAGGCAATTTAAAAATTTACAGAAAACATTTTTCCAGATTGTATAGAAAGTCAGGACCTTTATTTATTATCTCGGCCATGTTATCCTCATCGATACAGGAAGCCTCAGCCGAGTTTTTTGAAATTATATACCGCAGAACCATGGTGCTGGATAAACATAATATAAAACAGGATATGGTACAGTATCTTAACAGATTGATTAACGATAATAATAATTTAACAGAAACGATTAACAAATGTATCGACGAATTGATTAAGATCTTGAACACAAATTATACGGCAGAGCAAATCACTTCAGAAGATATTATCGGGAATATCAGCAAAAGACTTTTTGATTATGATTATACTCTCAACTGGATTTTTGGAATATTCATTGCATACATGATACTGAAAATAAATGACAATGATATAACCAGGACACTACGCACCTTCATGTTAAAAAATGATCTGGTGATAGTTAAACTGATCAGCCAACATAAAGACTATTTAAATGACATTAGAAATGTGCAGTATAATACAGGCAATTGAGGATTATATCTTTAGATTTATCGAGAACATCTGGATAAGTTAAAAGGATGCTGGTGGAAATAGGATGTTATATGGGTTTAATTACACTACCGTTAATTTTTACTGGAAATTGTTATTTGGTCAATATCATTTATTTTGAAAGGTTAGATCCACCAATTTTTGCCTGCACAGGATGTTACTATTGCTTACATAAATTTATTAATATCTATATTATATAATCGGGTTCTACATTAATGAGAACCGAGATGAAAGAATGGATGAAGTAATGATGGTGACAACTAATTATGTGCCTGGAAAAGAAATTACCAAAGTTATCGGGCCAATATGGGGCATTACAGTACGGAGCAGAGGACTGGGCGGAAATATTATGGCTGGATTACGATCCCTCGGCGGTGGTGAGATTAAAGAGTATACTAAAATGCTCTCAGATGCAAGGTCAACTGCGCTGTCCAGATTAAGTCAGGCAGCGAAGGATATCGGCGCCAATGCTGTGATTGAAATGAGATTTGATTCGTCAGATATAGGACAGGTTATGACTGAAATTGTTGCATATGGAACTGCTGTAGTAGTTGAGAATGTTTCTGGAAACATTGGGAAAGTAAGCCTGTCGTGAAATAATATTTATTTCTGCCAATATTGTCCAGTAAGAAAGCAATTAGTCCTGATAGATGAGCAATAACAGTAGATGATATAAAACTCGCTATAATTCCCGGTTTTCTATTTGAAAGCTTTTCAACGCAGAAATTGCATTGAAATCGCTATCATGTGTAATTAATATTCCTTTAACTCCCATTGTAAAAGAGGCGGTCAAGATATCTACATCGTCTGGGAAGTATTTACTTTTGTATCTGGATTTCAATTGTTTATAGATTTCTGAACAACTTTCCGATATTTCATAATTTATTGGTTCAATTTTAATAGCCGTTCTAAAATATTTTTTTATTATACTCACAGCCGGATTACTACTGTTAGAAAAACCCCTGGCAAATTCATAATAATTTAATACTGTGGTAAGGATGAGATCCTTACTAAGTATATGTTTATTGAATCGCTGCATAAACTTTTCATTATTTTTTGACAGAGCTATTAAGGCATTGGTATCAAGAATGTATTTCTTCAAACTTGGAACCCATTAATGCTTCATCATCAATTTTCTGCTTTTCCTGTTCATCAATTTCGCTATACGCATCCTGGATTATGGATAGGTTATTGAAAGATATCATTTTTAACACTGAATTTTAAATCCCCTACAAATTTATTTGCAATTCTGGGATGTCCATTTATAGATGTGAGCTACCTCATGCCAAAGCAATGAGGCTTCCTGATTCATGGACAATGTTTACCCTTACATAGGGACTTATATTTAGTCCTTCAAGGGCAGAGGCATCAATCTCCACAGGCGTAAATTCCCTTAAGCGCTCCGCAGGCACTTTTATATTTATATTATATTTCTTAAAATAATTGTTTATTATTCCTATTTACTGTTATTTTCCACTTAGAGCTGATTTGATATAATTTTCCATTTTCATATGAAGTTGAAATTGAGACTATGTTTGAATAGATTTCAGGAGATTCTTTCTGCTGTTCAGTTAGTCTGGCACCTATCTTTTCGGTTATTTCGTTAGGAACACCAAAAGTTACCTGACATCTTGCTTTTCATGAAACTAAATCTATAACTCTTTGTACCGATAAAACTTCCACCTCATATTCCATAAAGGTTAATAGTTAATTGAAGTATAAATATTTACAGGGTCGCACATATTCCTACCATGACACTGGAAGTTTACTTATGGTATTCTTATCAACGCTAAATAATGGCTTTAACGTCACGGACTGAATTCTTTTCCGAACAGTTTCCTTGATATGATTAATTTCTGTATATCAGGAGTACCGTCACCTAAAAGGAATCCTCTAGATATCCTGAATTTTCTTTCAAGTGGTGATGTTTTTGAGTATCCGGCTGCACCCAGTGTTTGAAGTGCGTCACTTACAGCGTTGAATGCAATCTCACATCCATATCCTTTTACAGCGGCGCTTTCTATGCTGTTGTCCATGCCTGAATTCTCCATTGATAGTGCTTTATATGCCAGTGTTCTGATAGATTCAATTTTTGCCTTATCCTCGGCCAGCCGGAATGATACCGCCTCAAATTTGGATATGGGTACCCCGAACGCCCTCCTCATCTTTGCGTATTCAATTGCCTCGTTCAGTGCTCCCTCTGCTATGCCGATTGCGTATAATCCCACATGCACCCTCTGAATGCTCAGGATATCCATCAGTAGCTGGAATCCTTTATTTTCTTCCCCTACAAGATATGTCTCAGGAACCATAACATTATCCATCCTGATGCCACCGAATTCTCCTTTAAACAGAGATGCCATATTTTCAATTTCATAGGATTCAATCCCCTCCATTGATCTATCTACCATGAGAATGCTGATGCCATTACCCGTTCTGGCTGAAATCATATAAACATCAGAAATTCCAGGATTGCTCACAAAACTCTTTTCGCCGGAAAGAATATAATTTGTTCCAATTTTCCGTGCCTCACTAGCAATATGGTATGCGTCTGAACCATGCCCTGGCTCAGTATACGCCCCACATATCACAGAATTCCCTGAAAGATAGCTTTTTATATATTCATCCCTAATACTCTCATTCCTGATATACGGAAGCAATTTAGAAAAATGTATCGTAAGAAATGCAGGCAACGGGAATTCATACTTTCCCATTTCCTCTGAAAGAATACCGAGAATAATATCATCAACTTTTTCATGATCATTCAGAGAAATAGTTGAAGGTAGCAATAGATCCGATAAGTCTTTCATTATCTTCTTCGGAAATATCCCATCCTTTAAGTACTGTTCATAGTATGGTACATATTTTTTCTCACAGTATTCGTCAAAGCTATTCTTTATTAATTCCTCTTCATCATTGAGTTTTCCATTGAGTTCCATTTTATTTACCTCTCCATTTAATTTTTTGTTTATTCAGAAATGCCTTCTGCCCGTTTTTGAAATCCTCCGACCCTGCATTTATAACCAGGTAGCTTCCAGCGAGTCTCTCAAGGGCTTTAAAATTTTCCTTATATGTATTTATCAGCCGCTTGGTATTTGTAACAGACATAGGTGCGTTCTTTCTGATTTTTTCTGTGAATTCGTATATCAGAAAAGGCAGCTGTTCAGGTGGCACAACAAGGTCAACAAAACCCAGATCCTTTGCCTGGTGTGCGTTGATCCATTCTGAGGTCAAAAGATATCTGAACAGTTTTCTTCCTGTCAGTGCAATTCCGTATGAGGCTGCAACCGGGGGCAGGGCACCTATTAGCCCCTCTGGAACTGAAAAAATAGACCTATTACTTGCTATAACAATATCAAACAACATGTTAAGTTCACATCCTCCTCCGAATGCAATTCCATCAACTACTGAAATTATTGGCTTGGCGCAACCTGTGATTGTATCAATTAAAGGATTGGCATACTGATCCAGCCACAGTGAGGCATCTACAGAATTATTCCATTCGCTCATCATCTTAATATCGTCTCCTGCGGAAAATGATCTGCCGGTGCCTGTAACAATAATTGATACTACCTTATCATCATTATTTGCCTTTTCTATTGCCAGTTTTAATCCCTTCCACATTTTCTCATTGAGTGCATTCAATGCCTCTGGCCTGTTCATAATAATATATGTATATCTGTCTCTATTGCAATATCTAACAGGACCGAAATTCGATTCATTATAATTGTACCTATAAAAACCTACCCCACTTTCAATCCCAATAAAATTTTTATCAACCATATCAGTGAGTTTGGTGCTTGCCATGAATAAACTATCACCTGAGTTTTTATAATTCTCATGCAGGTTTTCAACTATATGGTTTATTCCCATGCCATCTGCAATGGAAATTATTCCCTCTGTTGAACCATATTCCTGTGCAAAAAATTTATCTATATCATCAGGCTCGCATATTTCCAGAAGATTTGCTGCAACGTTGACTACAGGAGAAATCATGTCATAGGGATTTATTTTATAAATTTCATCATCCGGAATAATTGGGATATCAGTACTGTAATTATAGAAACCAATGCCTGCAGATTTACCAAATTTCTTTTCTCTGTACATTTTCTCAATTATATCGGGAACATGAAAACCCATGTTTTTATATGTTTTAAATATTTTATCGATCCCGTACATATCCGCCAGCTGAAAAATACCATGCGTGAGACCCAACCGGAATTTCAGGCAGGCATCTATAGTAGAAACTTTAAAACCCTTTTTCAATATGAGAAGTGCAGAATTAATGAATGTTAGTTGAAGTCTATCTATAACCCCATTTTCTATATCATTTTTTATTATGAGGGTGTTATATCCAAGATACTTCAACAAATCAACACTTTCATTGACATTTCTGGTTTCCAGGTTTCCATGCTGGAGAATTTCTATAAATGGCTCCATAGAAAGTTCTGGAAAACTTAAAACAATACATTCCTGTAAGTCTTCTCCTTTCAACGCTGCTGAAATTCCCTGAATGCTCTCTGATATAATATATAATACTCCCTTAAAGGAATGTTTTAACCGAATTAAATTCTCATCATCTTTTTTAATTTTTTTATCTACGAAAAAGAAAATATAATCCATGGAAAATAGGTCGCTTAAACTTTCTGTGCATGGTATTTGATTTAGTAATCCTCCCGACACTTTGACATCAGACAACATCTGCCCAGACTTTATAATGAAACACATAAACATGCTATCTCTCATTCTTATAAGTGATCTGATAAAGCCCTGATTGACTCTGTTATCTTCTAGAATGATTCCTATTTTTTTATCCATAATAATGTATAATTAAGATTTTCCATCTAATATATTTTTCCACGGGCACGTAATAATTGAGAGCCATAGACTATATTTATTCTAAACACTATGATCGGTATTCCAATTATACTTTTATAATTATATTAAGGTTTTTTCCTCAAAGAAAAATATAAAAGGCAATCAAATATGTAACAGGATATGTATAATAAAATGCCAGATGTATATATTATAGATGCAAAGAGGACGCCTATCGGCAAGAGAAACGGAGCCCTCAAGGATGTTCATCCCGTAGACCTTCTTGGAAACCTTGTCAGTCAGGTGCTCCATATTAATTCAATAAAACCTGATACCGTTGAAGAAATGATAACAGGATGTGTGAGCCAGACAGGTAATCAGGGAGGAAACATTGCAAGAAACGCATGGCTCTCAGCTGGTTTACCAGATTCTGTTCCCGGCGTTTCAATAGACAGGCAGTGCGGTTCAAGCCTTCAGGCTCTGGAATTTGCCAGAAATGGAATAATAGCTGGAGATTATGATCTTGTTGTGGCCAGTGGAGTCGAATCTATGACCCGGGTACCGATGCTGAGCACGATAGAAAAGGAAAATCCAATCACGGAAAACCTGAGAAGAAGATACAGTCTCGGGGAGAACTGGTTCAGCCAGGCATACGGTGCTGAACTCATAGCCAGAAAGTTCGGAATATCAAGAAAGGATATGGATCTTATGAGCTATGAAAGCCATATCAGAGCATTCAGATCAAGAGAACAATTCAAAAAAGAAATGATACCTGTAAAGGAAAATGGAAATATTATTCTTGATTATGATCAGGGTGTGAGGGAAAAGCCTGATCTGGAAAAAATGAATGAGCTCAGGCCGGCATTTCCTAATCTGGAACTTATAACAGCAGGGAATGCCAGCCAGATATCAGATGGTGCCAGTGCCAGCATACTGGCATCGGAAAATGCTGTGAAGGAATACGATTTGAAGCCAAGGGCTAAAATCCTGAATGTTGCAGCTGTGGGGGTTGACCCCGTTACAATGCTCACAGGTCCTATTCCCGTTACAGAAAAAGTACTGAAGAGAACAGGATTGGCCATAGAGGATATTGATGTTTTCGAGGTAAATGAGGCATTTGCCTCTGTTGTTCTTGCATGGGAAAAGGAATTGAAGGTAGATCACGATAAGGTTAATATCAATGGTGGAGCAGTAGCACTGGGTCATCCATTAGGCGCAACCGGTACGAGAATAGTATCAACCATGCTTAATATAATGGAAAATAAAAAATATCATTATGGATTGATAGCCATCTGTGAGGGGGGAGGGATGGCAAACGGTGCAATAATAGAAAGGGTCGAGTGAAATTCTGCTCCCGGTTTCACAAATATATCCTTCAAATATTTCAAGGTATGTTTTTCACTCTGTGCCGTTTATATAGGCATTTACAATCATCCAGAAACCATTATCGACGCTGGATGATTCTTCAAGATCATGCGAAACTTCATTCTCTGTATCAGGATTATACCTAACGCGCATTGCGTAATTTCCATCCTCATAAACGACCATAACTGAGACCGGTGTATCTTCAGGCATACTATTATCATCTTCCTGATCTCCGGACATATCAAGATATTTTTCTAGAGTACCGTTCCATATGGGTGCCACACCTGTCCTTTTAATTTCATTGATTACTTCCCGTTTTGTTTCTTCCATGCTTTTCATTGTGTCATACGATCAAACCGATATTCATATATAAATGCTCCGATATACAATTAGGCAGGATTTCAAGATATTAAACTGTTAAAAGGATATATACAATTCCTGTGCAATACCTGAATATGATGATTAAAAGCATAACTCACATTAAAATTGCCATACAATTTCTATTCATATTTTGACTTTTATTGTCTGTGAAGGTATTAACGACTTGTTCTCTGTATGAAAATAATCAGTTCTTTCCGTTTACGTTAAATAACAATATTTAATAAAATAATTATGAGTGAAGCTTTGAACAGGAATAGCATGACCTTCTGGGGCCTTGTATTCTATGCAATAATGGTTATTGCGCCAGCCGGCCCATTTGCCTTCACAGGTGCAACCGCAATGGAATATGCAGGAGAAACTGCACCTTTAACATTTCTTATAGGGGGTATAGCTCTCTTCCTGGCTGTAATAGCCGTTTATATATATTCTGAGAAAATCAGCAACGCAGGAGGATATTATAAATATGTGGAAGTGGCTACGCACAGCAAATATTTGAGCAAGAGTGTAGGATTTTATTATCTCTTTGTGGTGCTCAGCAGTATTATAGGATCCAGTGCACTTCTGGGCTGGTTCCTGTATATAGGTCTGGAAGTTATGCTAAGCTATACGCTTCCATTTGTTTTTGTAGTAATAGTTTCATTTATTACACCTGTTATTTATCTAATAGTTGGAATACTGTCATTGAATTACAGCCAGAAAATTGCAATAGTAATGGGATTGTTTGACTTGGCATTTTATCTGGGATTATCCATAGCCATAATTATAAAATCACCCTACAATGGTGTTCAGTACTTCAACATCTTTAATTCAACCGATGGATTACATGGATTTTTCCTTGGCATGGTTACAGGAGGATTTGTTGCTTTCTCCGGATATGGTTCAATAGTAGTTCTTGCAGAAGAAACAAAAACACCCGGGCGTACTATAAAAAAGGCTATAGTCACCTCACTGCTGATAATGATTGCTTACGACACATTTGTTATCTATGCCAATGTGGGCGGACTTGGACCTAATCTTCCTGCCGGACTTGCATACTTTGCTCCAGGATTATATGTAACCGACAGCTATTACGGAATCTATGTTACACTGGCTGCCTTCAGCATCTTCCTGGTTTCAGCATTAATATCGACGGTTATATTCGGAAACAGTGCTGCAAGGGAATTATATTCCCTGGCACGGGATGGAATACTCCCAAAGGTATTTACCAGAATTCATAAAAAGTACAAAAGTCCATACATGGCTGTTATTGCAGTATTCATTGTTGCACTTGCAGGCATAACATTAGGATTGATTCCACTGGTGTATTACTATGGAGAGAATCACGGGCTATTTTATCTGCTGGTAATTAATTCAATAATAGGATCTGTGTTCACCCTTACATACCACATAATTGTAAATGAAACGCTTCCGGTATTCATGCATCATCTCAGGCAGCTCAATCCGGTAACCCATATTATAGCACCAACCACTGCCTCTGCCATTATCGGCATTGCCATATATTACTCACTGATAGACCTGGCGTGGCCACTTTCTGTCGCATACATCTTCCTGGCCGGACTGGTGATTCTTGCAATTGTAATTACCTATTATATGAGACACAATAACGTAAAAATGGATACCATAGAGGAAGAAAATACTAAACGTGCCAAAAGGCGTGGAAAGAATGATTTATAATTTATATCAAGTTTTTTCTATATAATATTTGGTTAAACTATCCGAAACATCATAACTGTTTTTATCCTTTTTAACTAAACCTTTATTTATCAAGGATTGGATTACCCTGTATTTATTGGAAATTGAAATCTCGGGCATGGATTTATTTTGTGATAAATCTTTCATAATTGAAATTTCATTTTTTGTTAAGCCTGATAGTTCCCGGGCTATAATGTTTCTGTAGGTAGGATCATTGAGAAATGAATCAATACTGCATTTACCGGTGAGATCTATTCCGGCTAGATTAAGCCATGCTGGTATACCTGAAGTTATTTTATAGACTGTTTCCAGTATTTCAGGATTACAAGCTATGCCTTCCGATGCCAGTCCTTTTGTTAGAAAATCTAATGATTGTTCATGATTGAAAGAACCGATTTCAATAGTTCTAAAGAATGCATAAAAAGGTTCATTTTTGTCATTTAGCATTTCATCCAGGATTCCGATTTCCGACCCGGAAATTATATAATTGACCAGTTTATGCTGGTTGAATCGGGATCGCATTATCCTAAGTATGTCAGGAAATGGTTCTTTCAAAACTCTTATGTACTGGAATTCATCTATCATTACTACAATTTTTATTTTTAAATCTTCAGCCAATTTTTCAGGCATATCTAAAACAGTTTCAAGGATTTCTGATGTTTTCAACCGCTGATCAAGATAATCATTGTACCTGTTAATTAATACTTCAAAATTATCCATCTTAAGACCTATTTGTTCTATACTGCCCAGAAATAAATTAATTCTTCTTTTTATTTCTTCCTTATAGTATTTGATTTTGTATTTTTTTGAAATTGAATCCATAAGAGATGTTATAAGCCGGTTAGAATAATCCTTTACAGTGGATATTCCCTCAAGGTTAAATTTTATTACAGTAATATTCTGTTTTTCCAGAATGGATTTAGCGACATTCATTACAGATGATTTTCCCATTCTCCGATAACCTGTAATGGCCACTGGCTGCCTCACATCGCAGGATTTTAGTATTGAATTAATTTCATTCTGGCGATCATATATCTCATCTGTGTCCAGTTCCCTTCCAAATATAAATTTCATCGGTACCGATACTATATCGGTAGCGATAATATAAAATTTGTTACAATTACTGAAATAAAAACTATAATTTCCTCAAAAAATATCGAGCATTGAGTAATGTATATTTTTTAACTTTAAAGCCACAGATCTTTTGTGTTGACCGGATGACACGGCTACTGCAGATACCATAACTCACTTAAATTGTCCACATAATGTTTGTTTTTTCGGTTTTCCAATGAAACATATTTAGCAAGAGGAGGCTGTCCATGTGCAACGCTCATACACATATTATCAATTTCCTTGGGTGAATCTATAAATTCCCTTATCCAACCCTGTAAAAATAAGGTTGAGGGGTCGAATTTGCTCTCCCGGTAATAAGAATACTCCTGCTCAATCAACAGAAGTTGATGTAAAATTCCTATAACTATGATGTCATTTAAATAGAATTTGAAATTTTCTTCTTGTAGCTCTTTTACTGCATCAAATGGATCTGAGCCATAATATATTGAATCAAATGCCCTCAGCAGATCTTCTTTCAGATCTGGTCGGCTTCTAACCCTTAAGTTGAGGTCTATTAAAACTCTGAAATGATTTGGTCTGAACTTTTCTGATCCTGTCTGAAGCCATATATAAAAATTCTTTGATATGTCATACTTAGCGAATCTTCCTGATAATTTGGAAGGTCTGTAGATACCTATAGATATGCCATCTTCTGAATATACTGTATATTCTTTATCAAATTCAAGTTTCTTTACAAGCAATAAAGCCGCGTCGTGATCCATAACATGCCATTTACTTAGTTATTTGAATCTTTTTATATAATACCGATAAATACCTATTTATATGGATTATCATTTACAAGTTATGCGCAGGACCCAAAAAATAACCATAACACTGGATATAAATACTCTTGAGCAATTTAAAGAGATTTGTAAAAAAGAAGATTTCAAGGTTTCTACTAAAATCAATTCCTTAATTAGGAACTGGCTCGACAGGAGACGGTAATGATGGAATTTCAAAAAATGCAAAAAATAACTGATACCGATTATAATGATTTTCTTAAATTAAATAAAGAAATTGTAATAGAAGATCAGCATATAGCAATAGGTAGAAAACC
>JAJZZW010000176.1 GCA_021797385.1 Thermoplasmata archaeon
TTCTTAATCTTATTAGAAGAATATCAGGCTATGGATGGATTACGCTCATGGACTTTATCATCTCCATGGGAAGAAGGTGTAATATAATTATGAACGGCAATGGATGGTCAACAGTTAAGGCCAATAAGTTACAGGCATTCGATGTGCATTGATAGCTTCAGCCATGGAGTTAAAGTATGTTTCTCCTCATGAACCGGGTAGAATATTCAGTTATGTTGTTGCTTATAGCACTACAGTCATGGCGATTCATGCATCTAATGGATAGAATAACATGATGTTTTCGTGTTAAAGGGCTGTATTACATTATCTGCTATTAACACATGCGGAGAGTCTGTAATAATTATGATGTTTCTATGGATAATAATCAGAATATAAGTGTAACTTTTATATATAAGTTTTATATGCAAAGCTATGAGATGCTCAACACCAGACTGTACCGGTCAGATGGAACCGGCAGGAAATATGAATTTCATAATAAATGGATATACGAGAACAGGGGGAATGTTTCAGGGCGGCTGGAATGATCTGACCGAAACCACACAAACATTTACACTTTATAAATGCAATACGTGCGGGAAAGTCGAATTTTATGAACCACAACCTGCTCAGGGTGATACAGGAGAGAAAAAGCACCATTTCCTTTAAAAATTTAAAATAAATTTCAAAATAATATCTTAGCGTTTAAAGTAGTTTTTCTGTTCAGCACTTTCCTTTTTTTCTTTAATGGTTTTGGATGGTCTTTTAATTCCAAAAGGGTCAATACTGGTTTTTGTTTCGGATATTGAAGTCTCTGGTATGCCGGTTATTTTCTGCTTACCTATTTCTATTCCATTGTTTTTTACATTCTTCAATTTAACGTTGCTTCTTACAGGTTTAATCGAATTCCTGTTTCCATTATTATCTTCACTCATATTTATCACTCTTTATTTTATGGAGTAACTATCGAAATAATTGTACTCAAAATCAATATGCATTTCTGGTATAAAACCCGCAGTTGTAAAGATCTTATTCAGTTCTTCATGGTTTATCCGTATATTCATGGGAGGTCCCATTTCTCCCTTCATATTGAACTCTATCAGATACACATATACGGGTTTCTTTGAGTTTTCCTTTATGAATTTTAAAATATCCTCTCTGCAATCTATATCATGGAAAACTGTTGAGAAAAATATCTTGTTGAATCCCGTCACATAAAGGTTACACATGTCCTCATTGATAATTTTATAGTTTTTTCTTCCCTCCATATTTTTTTCTATGTATCTTATAACATCGGAGTTCTGTTCAACTACATACACCATCCCACTACTGACCTTATCAGCAAATATTTTGCTGTAAAATCCATCTCCTGCACCCATGTCTATAATAATATCATCAGGAGCAAGTTGCATTTTTTCGATAATCGTTTTATAGGGAATATGTTTTTCCCTGAATTCATGTATCCTTTCGTATCTCATATATTAACCAATAATCATTCCATATTTTAATATTTCCTGTTTCCGGAGAACATATATTATTGGACTTAATATTCATCTGTCAATCATTTTTGCAGAAATGATTTTAAATGCGTCTGTAAGGTCCTTTTCATCCAGTACTATTATAGTATCACGGTAAAAGGAAATTATATGCATGATATTGATTCCTGCCCTGTATAAGAGAGAGGTTATAAAATTAACATATCCCTTTGTAATTTCTATTTCATCAGGGCTAATTATGGTCAGCTGTCCAAGGTCCTTTCTGTATTCTATGATCTGTTCATTAGAAAAAAAATTGGAGAAACCGGACACCGTCTGGTTATCGCCCAGAATGGAAAAGCAGTTTATGGTTTCTACAAGATTTACTGAATTCAATTTTTTCAGGTTACCTATAATTCCGGTAATTATTTTCAGTGTATCATAGTTCTTTTTTATGACAATAATGGCAATATTTGAGGACATTTCCAGATTAGACCTATCAAGAATTTCAGTTGTATATGAAGGCAAATCGTTATTTTTATATCTCTTTAAGGCAGCCACTGCAGCATCAAAATCGTCTACAGACGTTTTATTCACAATTTCCCTTGCAAGTGCTGAAATATTAATCAATCCACGGGCCATATAATCTTTTATTTCTGGATGTTCATTAATGTAAGTTCTGACAATCTCGGCAGTATTAACCATTTTATGGTATATCAACATATTGTTAAAATAATTTATTAATTCATACAATGAAAAGGATATTAACCACTTTGAAATGGGGTTATATGTTTGATTATATACCCACAGTGCTGAGATCACAGGAAATTATAGACAAATCATTTCATAAGGCGTCAAACATTGTGGAGCCATACTACCCTAAAAAGGAAACAAAAATTCGGAAGGAAATTACAGATAGAATATCAACCATAGAAAGCATTTCAACAGGGCATCTTGATAAGATAATTAGAAAATTCCCCACAATAGAAACATTACATCCTTTTTACTTTGATTTAATAGACCTGATGTTCGATGTGGATAAGTATAAGCTGAGCCTGGGTAATGTACAGTGGACAACGGATAAGATAAAAGATTTCAGTACAATTTATATTAAAAAATTGAAGGGTGCTAAAACCATCAATGATATGAATAGCATCATGAAAGCATACTACGGGAGATTTTCCTCCCTGATAAAGAATATTAATCCCGACCTATTATACCTTGGAGAATGCAGGAATTACCTCAGAAGGCTGCCCGGAATCATAACAGATATTCCCACATTCATAATTGCAGGAATTCCAAACTCTGGAAAGAGTTCGCTGATACAGAAACTCACCGGGACTTCTCCCGAAATTGCCAGTTATCCATTTACTACAAAGGAGATCCTACTGGGTTATAAAAATATTGAAAACTGGCGTGTCCAGTTTATAGATACCCCAGGAATTCTGGACAGGCCCATGGATAAAAGAAACGATATAGAGAAAAAGGCTATAATTGCCCTTTCCAAAATAGAAGGAACTATACTATTTCTGTTTGATTACTCCAGCACTTCAAAATATACAGAAGAAGAGCAGAACAATCTTTACAGGGAAATATCTGAAACATTCCCAAACAGGATTATCAGGATACAGACTAAGATAGATATCAGTGAAAGACGTGAGGATATCTGTATATCATCTGTGGCAGCACCGGGATTGAAGGAACTTGATAGTGTAGTTATTTCAGAGGTGGAAAATTTTTATGCAACAAGAAATAAGGAAGCA
>JAJZZW010000032.1 GCA_021797385.1 Thermoplasmata archaeon
GTTTATTAGTTTCTGAAGCTGCTGAAAATTCATTTTGAGAAAATTACCGAATTCTGTATATACCAGCATCAATTTATTGAATTCCTCTATGGAACGCTTCTGCGACTCTATCCTCCTCTCAATACTGGATTTATTCTTATCCGTTTCAGGATAATTCTTAATATAATAACAGATACCCTCATTTAAGTCTTCAAATTTCCTGTCAGGATCCTTATTCAATGCCGTAAGTACTACCGGTGAAAGGAGTTCATCCTCCTCATAATAATATGCCATGTTTCGTTTTGATTCGTCCATTATTTCCATTACCGTTTCGTACAGCCTTTCATAATCCTGCGTTATTTCTGCAGGCATTTTATTCTTCTCAATGTTGCTTCTATAAAGCGCTTCCTCAGCAATTTCTCCCCCGAGATTTGCCCTTGTTGCCAGTGTTTTCACAATGGATGCCTTGCTGTTATTGAGTATTTCGAAAAATGTTTCCCTGCTTTTCATAGGATTCACGATGGATGGCGGAATATACTCTTCTCCTATCAGTATCTTTCTGGTTTTGTACACATGCTGATCCATAGCAAAGACAATTTTTCCATTATCGGTAATAATCAGATTTCCACCGCTGAAGAGTTCCAGTATTATTTCCTGTCCAGTATGCAGTGTAATCTTCACAACCCTATCAAAATTAATCTGCTCTATTCCAACTATCCTCTTCTCGGATAACTGCTTTCGGAATAACATGGATAACTGTGTTGCCTCCTCCGGTTTTTCTGCATCATAGAATGCTATGCCCTTACTCAGCGAAACAAAAAAATCCCTTTTTTTTAGATCAGATCTGTATAACTGGAAAACAAATTCTTTCTGATTTACCTGGTATATTTTCTTGATGAATGAATTTAGCATGGTGTCTCCATATATGCTTACAAACGCATGGAAATCCAGCGATGATTCTTTGAGTTTCATGATTTTAATTAATGATTGCTCTTATTTTAACCTTGTTATGCATCTATGAAGAATACTGCAAATCCTGACGTTAGTATTTATAATTATAATCCAAACCATTTGAGCTCTATAAATATAATAACATCAGTCCTATTATGAATTTATGGAAGTAAATGAGAGTGATATAACCATTGGAGGTATTAATATACATTACCTTTCATACGAACGGGGAAGCAGGCGAAATTTTATCCTTCTACATGATACCACACAGACAGCTGAATCCTGGGCACACATAGATGCATTGAGAAAAATAGGGCAGTGGGGATATAATGTATATGCATTGGATATGCCAGGCTTCGGAAAATCGGATTCCAGCTTTCAGTATAACTTTATCGGATCTCCTTCCAAGGGATCAGATTTAATACATGATTTTGCTGAACAACTATATTTAGAAAATATTATAATTGTCGGCCCATCAGCCTCGGCAGGAACAGCCCTGAAAAGCTTAATAGACATGAAAGGCATCGTCAAATCGGCCATAATAATAGGTGGCCTTGGTGTGGATCCTCTTCTCAACGAACTCAACCGAATTGAGAGTCCTGTACTGATCCTGTGGGGAAGTAATGACGCTATTGTTCCTATTGAACATGGAATGAAATATCATGACCTCATTGCCTCATCGACATTTGTTAAAATAGACGGATCCGGGCACTGTGTCCAAATGGAAAAACCGGATATTTTTTTCAATCATATTAAAAAATTTTTAGAACAGTTATAAAATCCTGGGCGCTATTATGATATACATGAGCAGGAAGAATACGAAAAGCCCCAGAGCATAATATATCTTTGTAACATTTTTTTCATCCCTGAGGAATTTAAATCTCTCTCTTCTTGATGCTATATTCAGCGTATCTTTGAAGAATTGCCCACCATCGAGTATGGACAGTGGAAGTGCGTTCATTATACCCAGGAGGAAATCTATCCAGAATATCCAGTAAAGGCTGTTTGCAAGTCCGAAAAATATATAAGAATTGAAAGGTGTTGAGAACAGATGTGCAAGGCTTTGGGGAATAGGTGAAAGTCCGAGTATAGGTAGCCCCAGCGTTTCATAAAATTCAGGTCCTGCTATCAGTCCTCCGAACACAAGGCTGTGCATGCTGTCTATGGATGCATATCCTATCCCTGAATAATCTATCTCGACGCCTATGAAACTTTCATCCTTATACGCTGCATTATTCGCAGCAGGATCATCCTTTGCGTAATAGCTGTATGTTGATACTGTTTTCATTGTATATGTTTTGTAATGCTCTGAACTTCCGAATGTAATAACAGTCATGTTAATGGTTGTTCCCGGTGCTATCTTATCAAGGACAGTTCCCAGTGTGTCAATATTGTAAATTATATTTGATTTTCCATTATCGCTTATATTATAAATTATAGAATTGGTTTGGACCCCTGCTTTTTCGGCAGGGAATCCTGAAAGCAAAGCAGCTATCGCTACCCCAGTTGGCACACTTTCAACAGTACTGGTTTTGCCATTGAAGAGTGTTACATTTGCACAGCCCGGTATACTCATTGATTTGGTTTCCAAATTATTGAGTGCCTTTCCTGATAGGTTTCCATAGGATATAATTTCCATCCCCTTTGGTATGGAATGCCCGCTGTATAACGTTGTAGAATCCTCAACATAAACACCGGAATGTATTGGTGCTGATGCCGGCATCATTACAAATATAAGTAACAGTATACATACTATTGCAATTATAAGATTGATTCCTGGGCCTGCAGCTATTATACGTCTTCTAACAACAGGGTCTGCGGCCATTATCTCCTTTTCGTCTGGCTCCACGAAAGCGCCTACCGGTATAATAAAGAACAGTGCACCGACACTTGTTACTTTTATTCCATGCTTCCTTGCTACAATTCCATGGAACATTTCATGGATTACAACAGCAAATACCAGGCTTGCAGTTCCGTAGCCTAAAGGTATGAATGGATTTATAAGTGGGAGTGCAAGATATTCGTTGAGTGGTGGTGCAGCACTCGTTGGTGCATGGATTATGGTCAGGAGTATTGCCTCATAAAGAAGCATTGCAAACGCAACAAAGCCACCAAGAACTACAAGAATCGTTGAAAAGCGTCCTATTTCCTTTGCAGGTATATGTTTTGCCACTGCATCAAGAACTCCTTTATTGTTGGTTGATTTGACCATGAGTGCTGGTCCCATGGTAGAAAAATGCTTGGTTTTATTAATTTCAGGGGCAAGAGAAATTATTATAATAATCCACGAAAAAACAATCAATATAATCAGAAATATGTCGTTATAGCTCATTTACAAACTCATAGTAAAATATCAATAATAATCTTTTTCCTTGGTTATTCTACTTATCAATGTTTATCTCTATTTTTTTCAGGAAATTAAGAATGTTATATTTTTCTTCGTCAGTAAAGTTTCTAAGGGAATCCTCTATAAATTTTAAGTGAAGTGTCTCGATTTTTTTAAAAAATGCCTTTCCCTTGTTGGACACCGTTATATTAATAACCCTTCTGTCCGTATCGCTTCTTTCTCGATTTACATAACCCAATTCTTCCAGTTTATCAACAACTCCTGTTATCCATCCCTGTGTTACCATATTTATGTTGGCGAGTTCAATCATTGGAAGTGAACCTCTCTCTGTTAAATTTTTTAAAATCCTGTATTCAACAGTAGATACACCCATGGAAATTAAATTTTTTTCGGAGGCTTTATACCATGTTTTCCACGTTCTTAAAAATTCCCTCCAAACGTCATAACTACTGATTTTTTCCATTATATATCATTTAATGATATTAAGGTTATATTTTATAGTTTCCATTTGATAAACAATTGTCAATTAAATTATTTACAATTAAATATTTTAGTACCTAAAACTAGTATTTTCAAGGATAAGTCGGAACAAAAAATTGCTTGCACGGATAGAATATACAAAAAAATAACGTCAAATGGCTAATTATAAATTCCGTAACCATAAAAAAATTTATACACCACTAAATACTAACTTATATTATGGAAGAAATAATTGTTAGAATAGGAGGGGCTGCAGGAGATGGCGTTCAGTCAGCAGGGTTAACCCTTGCCAAAACATTCTCAAGAAGTGGATTATATATAAGCACATACAATTATTATCAGAGTCTTATCAGGGGAGGTGAGAGCTGGTATCAGATAAGGGCTTCGGATGAGAAGGTGAAGAATCAAGGGAGTGGTCTTGATGTTCTTGTTGCACTCAATGCGGATTCCCTGGAAAGGCATACAAATAGAAATATAGATGAGGGAGGTGCATCTCCTCTAGAGGGAATAGCCATATATGACCCGGGAACTATAAAAAATTTCAAAAAATACGATGAGGTGAAATACTGCCCTGTTCCTTTGAGGGATATAGCAATGAAGTATGATGCAAATCCATTGCTTAAAAACACGGTAGCGCTAGGCTCAGTGGTAGCTGCCCTCGGACTGGACTTCGATATATTTTCAGGAGTTATAGAAAAGGTATTCAATAAGAAGGGAAAACTTGTAGACGCTAATATAAGTGCTGCCAAAGAAGGATACGAATATTATTCACAGAATTATTCAGTTTACAGGAAACTGGATAAATTTGATAGAAAACTATATACAATATCAGGCGGGGATGCAGCAGCACTCGGTGCAATAAATGCAGGTATGCAGATGTACTTTGCATATCCAATGACACCAGCCTCATCTTTCCTGCAGTTTATAGCAACTCACGGAAAGAAATATGATGTATTTCTTAAACTCACAGAAGATGAAATAAGTGCAATAAATGCAGCAATAGGGGCTAATTATGCAGGTGTTAGGGCTGCAACAGGCTCCTCTGGTGGCGGTTTTGCACTTATGACTGAAGGTGTTGGTCTCTCTGGAATGACCGAGGTCCCGCTGGTGATATATGAGGCACAGAGACCAGGACCATCAACAGGATTGCCCACCAAAACCGAGCAGGGTGATCTTAATCAGGTACTTGGCGCTGGACAGGGGGATATGCCAAAAATAGTTCTTGCCCCCGGAACCGTGGAGGAAGCTTTTAACCTTACTAAGGAGGCATTTAACCTTGCAGAAAGATACCAGCTTCCTGTTTTTGTAATTACTGATCTTTATCTTGCAGAGCATGATGAAACTGTAAGTTTTGATCTCAGTTATAATATGGACAGGGGGCTTCTGGCGAAGGATAATGAACCAGACTATAAGAGGTATGAATTCACTGAAACCGGAATATCCAAGAGAGCATTCCCCGGGCAGCCAGGCTTAATACATAATGAGGATTCTGATGAGCATAATGAATACGGGGCAGTTGTAAGCGATGCAATCACAGATCCAACCCAGAGAAAGCTTTCAATGGAGAAAAGAATGAGAAAATTAGATGAATATGTAAAAGAAATTCCCGCTACAAAAACATATAAAATGGACAATGCCGAGTATGTTATAATCCAGTGGGGATCAACCAGAGGAGCTGTTGAGGAGGCTGTGGATTCCCTGAGGGCAAATGGCACAAAAATAGGTGCAGTGGAGATAACCTATATATATCCTATGAACCAGGACATTAAGAAATTGATTTCCGGCAAGAAGAAGATAATAGTTGTTGAAAACAACTTCTCCGGGCAGCTCAACGGGCTGATAAGAAAGGAGTTTCTTGTGGATACAGCATTCATAGGAAAGTATGATGGAGAAGCTTTCTTCCCTGCAGACCTAACATCACAGCTGGAAGAGTTAATATTTGGAAAGAAAATAAAAGTGGAGGAGAAATTATGATACCAGTAACAGAATATAAAGGCAAAGTGGCACCGGACTGGTGCCCGGGATGTGGGAATTTCTCTCAGCTGAGAGCAATTTCAATGGCCCTTTCGCAATTAGATATAAAACCAGAGGATGTTGTGATTTCATCCGGTATAGGATGTTCAAGCAATATGCCGGAATTTATCAATACCTATGGATATCATGGACTACATGGCAGATCACTGCCTGTTGCAGAAGGGGTTAAATGGGCAAATCGTAAGCTTACTGTAATAGCTTATGGCGGAGATGGTGATGGTTACTTTGAGGGTACCCAGCATTTCTATCATGCAGCAAAAAGAAACGTTGATATGACATATATGGTATCAGACAATCAGGTATTCGGATTGACAACAGGGCAGGCTTCACCCACAACCCCAATAGGAAGGATTACCAAGAGCACGCCAGATGGAAACATAGAGCCTCCGTTTAATCCGCTGCACTATGCACTTACAGCAGGAGCAACCTTTGTTGCACGTGGTCTTTCAGGGGATATCAAGCAGTTGACGGAGATTACAAAGGCAGCAATACAGCATAAAGGCTTTTCATTCATAGATGTTTTCAGTCCATGTGTTACATATAATAAGATCGAGGGTTATGATTTCTTCAGAAAAACTACATACGAACTGCAAAATAATAATAAGGAGGACTTTTTTGAAGCGTTCAAGCATGCATCTGAGTGGGGAGAGGAGGCACATACTATACCCATAGGAATATTCTATGATGTAGAAGCTACTGTTTACGAGGATGCTGATGAAACCCTATCAAAATACAACCTGAAAGATAAAGAACCATATAAATTGACAGAAGCAGACCTGGAAGAATTCTATTGAATTACAGTATTCAATATTTTATTTTTATAGAATCCTACTTTTAATCCGGAAGAGGGAAGCACCATGCCTTAGTGTGATGAAGATATCACTCAACATTTTTATACAATGTTAATATTATTAATAATGGGACTCGGTAAAAGAGATTTAAATAGAAAGAAGAAAAGCATAGAAATGAAAATTGATGAACTCGAACAGAAGGCAAGAAAAAATCCTATGGATAAATCCATACAGGCTGAAATTAACGAATTGAAGAAAAAACTTGATAAATAATAACATATAATAGAGATTAATCGTTTTTCCGGTAAACCCCATAGTCAACAAATTGTTAATTTTAGAGTTAAAATTTCAGGATATTAATGCCCCCTCAACATTTTTATACCATGATTATGTTATGTTTGTATGGGAATCGCAGGATTCATTTCAGAGGATTTAAAGAAGTCCCCTGTAACAGTTGATTATACATGGTATGATCGCTCTCAGGGTGTTGTACAGTGGAATTTTCAAAACATAGGAAGCACCACAAGATCTTTTATACTTATAAGAGGAGTTTCGCAGAATGGTAATGTTTCGGAAATATATGCCTTCGGTGATGCATTTTACCCTCTGTATTACCAGAATTTCAATATTGACTTTGTAACACATCCTGAAAGCCTGAAAAATATAAATGTGAAAACAAACAATGCACCACTTGCAGTTATCGAAAATTCACATTCCGAACTCCTGGTTGCTTTTCTATATACACTTTCCGGTGGGGAATCATATTCTGTCCTCGAGGCAGGATGGAAGGGCATTGAACCTGGAGGGATAAGTGTTGCATTAGCAAAATATAAAGGAGTTAAAAGTTTCGAAATTAACTACGATAAGAAGCAGTGCACGCTTTATAATGAGGAATCAAACACCGATTACCAGTGTCCGCCGGATCCATTTACAGTTAGAAGCGGTATGTTCTCCGTAGATAAAAATATAAAGGAACTGTTCAATGATAGGATCGCCGCTGTTTACATGACACCTGTTAGGAAATTTCCATAATTAAATAAAAACATGTAATTTTAAGGAATAAAACATTTTCATGGCATATCTCCTTGAAACTATGTTCGAAAATATATAGATAAAGGCTAAATATAATAGTCGTATATAAAATTACTATGATTTTAGTTACAAATGATGACGGATTTAATGCAGTTGGCATAAAAGAGCTGTTTAAAAACGCCTCCATGATTGATGAGGCTATTATGGTTGCACCTGACAGTATGAGAAGTGCTTCAGGCATGACCATTACTTTTACCAGACCAATGAGAATCCAGCCAATAAAAAATGCCGATATTAAGGGATACGCCATATCTGGATACCCTGCCGATACAATAACAATTGCGCAGAATGTTATTTTGCCAGGTAAAAAAATTGACCTTGTTGCCAGTGGAATAAACCTGGGTTCCAATATATCACTGAGATCCATTTATGCAAGTGGTACCATATCTGCTGCCATGGCTGCTGCACTGAAAGGAATTAAGGCCATGGCTTTCTCCATGGTTACAGATAAAATTAATGCCAATAGTGATTCCGACTTTTCCAAGGCCGGTGTATATTCAAGATATATAATAGAGGAGTATCTTCAGAATGGATTTCCCAGGAATGCAGATGTGCTCAATATAAATTTCCCTGAAGATATAACAGATGACACAGAAATAAAGGTTGTTCCCATGGCGTCCAGCGTATTCCACGACTATCTTGTTCATAATATAGATCCCAACGGGAAGGATTATTACTGGCTTGGAAATGAAATTGAAAAGCAGGAGGATAAAAATACTGATTATTACGTTTTGATGGAGGAGAATAATATTTCCGTAACACCACTATCAATACATGGACATAGCGTAACGGATTATGCACCCACAGAAAAATTCTTTGAAAACGTTCAGGACAGGATACTGGAAGATCAGGACGGAATAGCATAGTTCTTTTAGATTTGTATTTTTAGTTTCTTCGGTTTATTCATAAAGATTTATTTATAAAATCTGGATTCAGGTTAAATGAAAGCCTTTATCATCGGCAGGTTTCAACCGTTCCATAATGGACATCTAGCAATAATAAAGCATATACTGGATCATAATGATTATGTCGTTATAGGAATTGGCAGCGCTCAGCTTTCACACACTCTTATGAACCCATTTACGGCTGGTGAGCGCTATTTGATGATACTTAACACTCTTGAAAATAAAGGCATTTCCAATTATTATATAGTACCCATAGAGGATGTAAATTCAAATCCCATGTGGGTCGCACATGTGGAATCCCTTACTCCGCCATTCCATAGAGTGTATACAAACAATCCTCTGGTAAGAAGACTCTTCTATGAAAAGCAGTACGAGGTTCTTTCGATGCCAATGATTAACAGGGCATCGTGGTCTGGAACAAGAATACGTCAGAAAATCCTGAATGGCGGTGACTGGAAATCCGATGTACCTGAAACTGTATATAATATAATGAATGACCTGGATGGAATAAACCGTATCAAGGATTTATCCAGAACTGACGAGGACCCTATCTAATGAATTATTTTATATCATAATTATAAAATTTTAATAATATAATTTTTTTGAAATGTGTATGATACAAAGAGACCAAATAACGTAAATTAAGATGGGACAAAAATATATATTGATTTAAAATACTATACATAAATGAAAATTAAAATGAGGATTGTTGCAGCCTCTTACAGGCAGAGCGACGTAACCGTTGAATTATTTGGCCGTACAGAGGAAAATCAATCAATTACTGCACTATATTATGGATTCAAGCCCTATTTTGATTATGTGGAACCGGATAAAGAATGTATCAAAAACATAAAGAGTAATCCTGAATTTATAAGAATGGAAGATAAAAATCTATTTCTTGATGGTAAAAATGTAGATGTAAAGCGCATATATATCAAATCTCCATGGAAGGTACCAGAATTAAGGAAACTCTGTCCGTGCCAGGCACTTGCAGCAGATATACCGTTCCACCACCGGTTTATTTACGATTTTGATCTTGGCTCAACGATTGAAATAGACGGTGAATGCATAGAATCAGAGAAAAAAAATTACACAACGGATATGGTTATCAAAATAAATCAGGTAAAGAGGACAGACGATTTCAATCCACAGCTCAAAATATTTTCCTTTGATATAGAAAATTCAATTTCCACCAGGGAAATTTTTGTCATAGGATACTCTATATACTTCAACGGGGAGATAAATGAAGGTGCACTTACCGGGAAGGAACCTGAAATACTTGAAAATTTCAATAAACTGGTGCAGAAAGAAGATCCGGATTTGATTACCGGATACAATATAGATGGATATGATATGCCTCTTCTGGAAGAAAGAATGAGATTCAACAAAATCCAGTTCAAGATTGGAAGAGATTTTATTCCACCAAGGAGAATCATGGATCAGTACTGGAGGCTCCATGGAAGGGTAATCGATGATACCTGGTGGGAGGTGAGGAAAGTTCTGCATCCGAAGCACGAGACACTCAATTATGTGTCCAACATGCTCCTGAATGAGGGCAAGGAGAATGTGAACAGGCTTGACATAGAAAATGAATGGGCAAAGAGGCCGGCTGATGTAATAAAGTACTGCATCAAGGATGCCCGTCTCGCACTGATGATATACAGGAAAATAAGGATACTAGATAGAAATCTGTATCTTTCAACCGTTTCTATGCTCCCACTGGATGATGTCACCAACGGCGGAACAAGTACATATGTGGATTCCCTGCTAATAAGAAGAGCAGATCGTGAAAACATAGGGGTTCCCATGAGCTCCTCCAAATTTTCAAATGATACCTATGAAGGAGGTTATGTTCACACCATGGATCCGGGTCTTTTTGATATGATCGTTGTACTGGATTTTAAAAGCATGTACCCATCTATGATCATTAAATACAACATCTGTTTCACAACACTGAGCAGTGAAGGAACAATCGTTGCACCGAACGGTGCCAAATTTCTTTCGGCAGATGTGAAAAAGGGGTTAATTCCGGAACTGCTGGAACAGCTCATGAAAAAACGTGACGAGGTTAAGAGGCAGATGAAAATGGATAAGGCCAACTATGAATACCTGGACGGTCTCCAGGCAGCCATAAAGGTGCTTATGAATACATTTTACGGCGTTCTCGGTACATCATTTTACAGGTTCACTAACAGGGAAATCAGCAGTGCAATCACCGCATTTGCCAGAAATACCATAACATCCATAATAGATGATCTGGAAAAAACTGGCAATAAAGTTATATATGGAGATACAGATTCTATTTTCATAGAATCCGGAAAAGAAACACTGGATGAGGCAATAGAATATGGAAACAGGCTAAGCTCCGAAATATCCGAAAGAGAGCAGCTTGTGCTTGAATTCGAAAAAATCATGGATCCGCTATTTTCACACGGTGCAAAGAAGAGATACGCAGGAAAGATTGTCTATCCTCCATCATCTGCCGGTCAAATCCTGGTAAGGGGATATGAAACCAGGAGAACAGACTCCTTTGATCTTCAGAGTGAGGCACTATCAAAGGTATTCGATCTGATACTTTCCAGGGACGTGGAGGGGGCAAAAAAATATGCTGAAGACCTTATCAGGGAAGTTGCTGAGGGTAAAATAGACAACAGCAAGCTTGTGATATCCAGGAGTGTAAAGAATTTTTCCCAGTACAAGAATGAAAATTCCATGGCAAATGTAAATGCCGCCAAAAAATTGATAGAACGTGGAGAAACATTTATTCCCGGAATGAAAGTTTCATGGATTGTTACAGATGCGGGAAAAACACCACAGGGAGTCGAGCCTTTTATAGATGGCCAGGAATTTACATATACCCCAGATTATACATATTATTCCAAGAGATTACAGGAAACGCTCAACAGGGTTCTGGAAAGCCTGGATAAGGAGGTAACAGTATTCAAAAATCCACAGAGCAAAATTACTGATTTATTCCAGGAAAAACCAGGCAAACGTAATATAGAAGATTTCTTCAAATAGTTCAGTGATGAATTATTTAGTAAAAATATATATACGTTTTTCTACTTAACCGAAAATGAAAGATACCAGAAAATCATTGATTTTCACTTCACTGGGTCATTTTGCAAACGATGGTAATTTTCTCCTTTTTCCAACGTTAATAGCCTATTACAAGGTTATACCCCACATAAGTATAGCATTTCTCGGGGTAATGGCCATAATTTATAATTTACTGTCCGGGCTTCTTGGTCCGTCAATCGGGAAGCTGGCCGACAGAATAGACCGTGACGGGTTTCTTATTTTTGTCGGTATATTCATGGAGGCAATTTCGGCAATATTATTTGGAGTGGCTTTTATATATGAATTGTATGCCAGTTACATAATACTCATAGCATCCATTGTTCTAGGTGCAGGCCAGGCATTTTATCATCCCATAGGGGCATCTATTCTGGCATTTACCTACGGAAAGAAAGATTCCTCCTCTGCAATGGGAATCAATGGATCCTTCGGAAGCCTAGGAAGGGCTATTATCCCCTCCATGCTGGTTTATTCCATGCTATTCTTCGGGCATTTTGGAGGACTAATTGTCCTATCAATATATACATTCATAGCTGCATTCATCATTTTCACTGGATTGAACTTCTTTAAAAGGAGCAAGTACATAAAGGTCGACAGGGCAAAACATGGCAGAAATACAGTAGAGGATAAAGCCTCCAGGGAAGAATACTCAAAATACAGTAAATTTCTTTATATTCTCACTGCCATAGTTTTTATCAGGGCATTCTTCCTGATGGGCACGGTTACATTTACACCTGATTACTTCGATAACGTATTTAATTCTAAAATAATCATGGGTGATATAGTTACAATCAGTTTTCTGGGTGCAGTATTGGGGCAGCCATATTTTGGAACCGTTGTCAAGAAACACGGGGGAAAATTCACCATTGCCGTTACCACAATTGCCTCTACCATATTTTTCGGGCTTATGCTGATTACGGACAATTTATATCTTATAACGGTTATCTATCTTTTATATGCAATATTCGCATTTACCAGTTTTCCAGTGCTTCTGGGCTATGTGGCGCAGACAATCCCGCAGAAATTCTCAACACGTTCAAATGCACTGGTGTGGAGCTTCGGAAATATTGTTGGCGGGTCAGTTGGTATTGCTATAGTGACATTGCTCCTCTATGTCCATATCTCTCTGTATACATCCCTGATAATAATGTTAATATTTTCAATAATATCAATTGCCATGCTCCCCCTGCTGCCTTCTAAAAGCAATCTGGAGGAAACTACAGTTGCATAACTTTAAAATCTTATTTTATAATTTTTGAGCCAGTCCAGATCGCTGTTGTATATTTCCCGGATATCATTTAAATTATAGTATAGCATCGCGAGTCTTTCCAGCCCGAGGCCGAATGCCAGCACGGGTGATCTGATTCCCATAGGTTTTGTAACCTCAGGTCTGAATATTCCTGAACCTCCAAGTTCAACCTCTTTTCCATTTATATCTACAGCAACGTCCATGCTGGGTTCAGTATAAGGATAATAGGAAGGTATTAACCTGATGTTGTTAAATCCAAGCCTTGAATAAAACTCCCTGAGAAGCCCTTTTAGCGTCGACAGGTTCACGTCCGGACTACAGACTGCCCCCTCAATCTGATAAAGTTCTGAAAGGTGCTTCCAGTCAACACTTTCATGACGAAATACCTTCTCTATGGAAAAAATAAACTGTGGAGTATCCCTGTGATTATATAGATATCTCACTGTATTAACCGTGGTATGTGTTCTCAATATTAGCCTTCTGGCTTCCTCCTCGGACCATTTATAATTCCAGCCACTGTACTTTCCATAGCCAGTTTCGTGGACCTTTCTGACTATATCCAGTATTTCCGGGTTTTCAAATTTAATATTATTTTCAGAATTTATATAAAATGTATCCTGCAGGTCTCTGGCAGGATGATCCTGTGGAATGAATAGCATATCCATATTCCATCCCGTATATTCTATAAAATGTCCGTGCATTTCTGTAAATCCCATTTCAAGGAATATCTTTCTTATATTTTCTATGAGATATGTTAGGGGGTGCAGTCCCGCCCCGTTGACCTGCTCTACCCTTGAATTCAGGTCATATGGTCTGAATTTATGTGTTTTCCATTCCCCGGAGGCTATGATTTCAGGAGTGAGCAATTCCAGAAAATCCTCATTTTCATAATTTTCCAGGGATTTAATTCCTTTTGTAGATATATTAATTATTCTTTTCATGTTTCTGTGCCTGTTAACAAGCCCCCTGTGCATGAATACTTCAATCATTTCATCAGAAATTTTTCTACCGCTTTCCACAGCAGAGAGTGCCTGCTTCATGGTTTTAAATACATCCAGAAAATTTCCATCCATGAATTCTATAACTCCATTTACCGGTTTTATACCCATTTTGGCTATATTAGCCATACCTATTCTATAGTCGTCTCCCAGAATATCCTTTATTTCTGCTATGGTACATTTCTTTTTTTGAATTAACAATCTGTAAAGTCGTTCTTCAGGGAATCCCTGTTCAAGATACTTTTTCCCCTCAGTGGTGACTGTAAATTTATCACACTGCTCTTTTTTAACACTAATAAGGTCTTTAAATTCAAGATAGGAGATTGCACTGGACCTGATACGTTCATCCAGACCGATATCAATGGAGTCCTCAGGCACATCTTTTTTATCCTTAATATAACTCAAGACTCTGTACTCATTCATACTGATTTCAGTTTTTTCCATTATACCTTAAATATCAGCTGCATTAAATAATTTTTCAGTGCGCTGTGCCGGGTGAGAAGATTGTTGAAAATCTCCTGAAACCTATTCAAATCAAGCTTTTTTATAAATTAAAATTATTTAAATAATAATAGACAATTAACTAATGTGGATTACGTACCAGATACATCGGTAATAGTTAGCGGAAAATTCAGGGAATACATAGCCAGAAAAAAAGATGTCAGAGTCATTTTATCTGAAGCCATGATTGCAGAAATTGAACATCAGGCAAATGAGGG
>JAJZZW010000033.1 GCA_021797385.1 Thermoplasmata archaeon
TTGGCCTTATGAGCAACTGTGTACTGCCCACAATAAAGAGATATACGCCAAGAGTAGAATATTTAGACTCGCTTGGAAGGAAGAATATACTTCCTATCACGAATTCAAGACCTACCATTATATCATTTGCAATTGAAAGCCAGTCATAGAAGCGCTTAATATTTTTCTCACGTACAGATTTCGATGCATAATTGAGCAGTGAACTGTTTACGTCCCTATCATTTAAGAAAGTGTCAAGATTTACTATAATCTGTGATAAATAATCATTTTCCACTATCTCTTTTAAACCGGAAATAAAGGAATCCTCATTGTTTTCAACCGCCTTAGAGAAACTGTCATTGTTGAATGACCCATCACGGAGTATGATTATCAATCTGGTAAACCACTCCTGACCAAGATAAGGTTTGATTTTGTCCATATTGAGCTTGAATTCCTCTATATAGGGTTTGCAGTAATCGGCAAAGGCGTTTGAATAGTAGAAATCCGGGGAATTTATAACAGGGAAATCGGCATAGGCGGTAAAATCCTCTTCCGTTTTTCTTGTATCCTGGTTCAGTATATCCATTATGAACTGGGCAATTTTTCTGTCCAGATACATGATTTTCAGGATTCCATCTATAAGCCTATTTTTTACGGCATACCCTATGAATTTATTGAAAAGCGCCTCCTTATCGGGATCACTTATATTATACCTGATATCAGGGACATTTATTATTTCCAGTATATTTTCATCTGAATAGGTGCTTATTATCCTGTTGTCAAGAAGTTTTTTGAAAATGTCATCCCCGAACATGGAAGATACCAGGGGTTTTATGTCTTTCCACTTTAAATTGAATCCATATGGACTTCTCTGAATTGCATAGAGGAAATACAGGGGTCTGGCAACTTCGTCATCCATTATTCAACATTTTGCGCACCCTAATATAATTTAGGTAAGAATAATTTTCCAATAGTATTTATAAATTTTTTAACGAAAATCTATATTGCGTTGATAATATCCTTAAGGGCAATGTATGGATTCTCGTGCTTTTCAATCACTGTACCGGTGACTATTATATCGGCACCCGCATCCAGGACAGACCTGGCATGATCATAATCCCGTATCCCTCCTCCCACTATGACCGGAATGTTTACTTCTTCCTTTATCCTTGTAATAACGTTGCACCCAACATGTTCCGGTGCTCCAGATCCTGCCTCCAGATATAGTAACTTGAATCCAAAGAATTCTGCGGCCATAGCATATGAAAGTGCAGTGTTTTCATCTTCCCTTCCTATGAGTTTTGCATTTCCAACCCTACCAACTGTCATACCAGGCTCAAATACAAGGTACCCCATGGGGATTGTTTCTATTCCCAGCTTTTTAAGTAACGATGCAGACCCTATCTGATGTCCAACTATATAATCAATATTGTTGGAATTCATCAGCATCATGTAATATATAGCATCGGCGTATCTGCTTATCATGGTTCTTGAACCGGGAAAAATAATAATTTGTTTATCAGTTTTTGACTTAATTTTTGCAATAGTTGTATCCATCAGGTCTGAATTTATATCTGTAGACCCACCTATTAGAAAGAAATCAGTACCCGCCCTATCGGCTTTTTCAGCCAGAATTCCAGACTTTTCAGGACCCTGTGCTGCGGGGTCTATGAGTGTCATATGGACTTTCTTATATTTCAGGATTGACATAATATTCCTGTAAACATTCACCATCGTTCACCTTAATTTAGTAATTACAGATATTCCTATAGTAAACTTACATATAAACTCATCTAAATTTTTTTTAAGGTTTCGAACAAAAGATTTAAAAATTCGCAAATTAAAAAAGAACAATATTTAATAAATTATATGTAATATACTCCATAATGTTAGACCCGGCCCGCAAATATTTTCAGTGTACAGATAGGGAGAGGGCAATATTCGAGGCTGGAATAAAGCTGGGCGGGATATTCCATCAGTATACCGGTGTGCCTGTAAATGAAAGCAATGTAACTGATATTGAAAGGGTAATAGAAAAAAGTGTGTTAATACAACCCTTTGTTAAGCATGTATCAGTGGAAATTAATATAGGACAGAGTACATCGTTTCAGTATACCTCTCTTTCAGGAGAAATGATGGATGTAAGGTTAACCGTGGAATATAATGGTCAGATGGTAAATGCCAGAATGCATTATGTGCAGGACCTGAATTACCCGTTGATGTATTTGGAGGAATAATAATGGCAATAAAAGTAGGGATAACCGGACCGATTGGTTCAATAAAAACCGAGGCACTGAATAAAATTATGGAGATGCTTAAAAATAATGGAAAGTTAATAGAAGGTACACTTGTATCGGAAAAAATTGAGCATGGACGGGTACTTGCCTATTATATAACTGATATACTGACAAAAAGGAAGGTGGAATTCGCCAGAAGTGATCTGGTATCCAGGGTAAAGGTGGATAAACTGGGGGTTGATACCAAGGCCCTGGAAGAGCTCCTGGTTCCGAGCCTCCGGAAATCTAGGGAAGAGGCAGATGTCATAATCATAGATGAACTTGGTAAGATTGAAAATACAACAAAACAGGTAAAGGCAGAGATAGAGGAAACAATGAAATCGGACAAATCAATAATAGTAACACTGCATAAGAAATCAAGAAATCCGGTGCTCCAGGAATTCCGTGGCTATGAAAGTGTCAGGGTTTTTGATATTACACCAATAAATAAGAACATATTACCATTTAAAATTTTAAAGGTATTGAATGGAGAGGAAGAATCAATTTAAGACCCTGTCAGAGGGTTCCATAAGTATAATGGCCCCTGATAATTTTTTTATAAAAGGCCCTGGCTCAAGAACTGCGGGTTTTTATAATGTTGATCAGAAACTGAACAGGGATATTACGATTTCCTTTCTCAGGACTGTAAAGCCAAGAGTAGCGCTTGATGCCTTCGGGGGTACAGGCATTAGAGGGCTGAGGATTAACAGGGAAGCAGGCATGAAAACTGTTATCTCTGAAATAAATAAAAAATCATTTGAGTACATAAAAATAAACCGGGAGATCAATAAATCGGATGTTGAAATATATAATAAAACTTTTCAGGCAGTTCTGAATGATTTTCTCTTTGATTATATTGACATAGACCCATACGGATCAGTACTTCCATATATTGATGATGCCATGATGAACATACGCAACAAAGGCTATATTGGGATAACACCAACAGACCTGACCGCCCTCACTGGTTCCATGGAGAAAAAAACATTCAGGCGCTACGGGGCATTCATAATAAATGACATTTACCGGCACGAATCAGGAATAAGACTGTTAATCGCTGAAATTGTCAGGCGAGCTGCCGCAATGGATAAGGCCGCAATACCCATGATATCTCTGTGGCATTCCCATTATTACCGAATTATATTTCAGATAATTTCATCATCATCAATGGCCGACAAACAGCTGGAGAAAATAGGAAACTTCAACAGAAATACAGGCCTTGCACAAGAATATCCGGAATCACATGAAGGGCCTATGTGGTTAGGGAACCTAAATTCAGATATAGTTAAAAACATGGATATAATAGAAAATCCTGACAGACTTTTCCTTAAATCACTTAGCGGTATTAAAAATAATGATCTTTCCCTGTACTTCGCAGACGTAGCAGACTTTGCAAGAATTATACATCATGATTCCGCGGGTATAGAGTCCAGCATGCAAAGACTGGCAGAGAATGGTATAGTATGTGGAAGGTCTCAGTTTTCGGATACCGGCATAAAAGTTTCAGTTCCGGTAAATGAAGCCCTGCATCTGGTTTATTGAGAATATCCTGAGTTGTTTTCTTTTTCCGCAACAAATGAAGATATATCAATTCCCGCATCTGACAGCACTGTGACCATTGCAGTTTCAAAATCTATAAATTGCATGCCGGAAAGCAATTCCCTCGCCTTTATTATAGCCTCCTTTTTTGTCATTTTTCCAGATGCCGATGCAGCCTCCAGCATTCTGTCTACCAGGGGTTTTTCAGCCGCTTCAGAGAATAACTCATCAACACTAATAGAAAAATCCAGTGGTACAATAACACCCTCTGTGCTGAAGTTCGGAACGTATTTTCCCTCCTTTTCAACTATGAGCTTTTCATTCAGCGCAGATTCAATAAAGCGTTCAACAATATCCGGCGGGAGAAGTGCCCGTTTGAATGAGAGTATATTGATAAAATCTGATTTCGTATAACCGCTGGCCTTCTTCATGGCTACCAGGGCTATGAGTTTCCTTGCCATATCCTTGTTCATGCAAGTGAATCATTTATTTACTTATAATTATTCTGCATTGCATTTTCCTTTATCTGCTCCAGGATGGAATCAGCAAATTTTTCTATTTCTTCCTCATTGTTTCCCCATGAGGATACTTCTACCTCCACCCAAGGAGATCCATTATCATCTATTTTCGGATGAGTTTTTATGTATGCATTATCTCCATATTTCTTCATAAGTTCGGCTATTAAAGGCGCTATGAGGCTCTCCTTTACTCCATGAAGATCCTCTGATCTATCAGTATAGTGGAATCCCTTTATTTTTATCCTGTTCTTTATTCCCTCCATGATGGATTTTACCTCTCCTGGCACTCCCGGGACGATTATAATAATCTTCCCCGACATTTCCATGTATACACCCGGGGCTGTTCCGGCTCTGTTTTCCAGTGGTTCAGATCCCTCCGGTAGAAGCGACATTTTCTCCCTTGCAGGAGTCATATACCCCGTCTTCTTTAGTATCATATCTACGGCATATGGATTTTTAGTAAGTTTTAATCCAAAGCATCTGGAGAACCCATCAAGAGTCATATCATCATAGGTTGGTCCCAGACCACCGGAAGAAACAATAAGGTCACCGGTGGAGAAGGCTTCCCTGAAAGCTTCAGATATTTCATTAAGATTGTCTCTGACAATTATTCCTTTAACAACATCGTACCCTGAGTATGTGAGCAATTCGCCGAGATAAGAAAAATTTGTATTAACTGTCCTGCCCTTTAATATTTCATTTCCAACCGTGATTATAACTGCTTTCATGGTTTAACATTATGAAATAATATAAAAGTAATATGCAATATTCTATGGTTCCAACCCAGAAAAGATTTTCAGTATCCAGGGTTCAAGACACAAAGCAGGGAAATAATTAGATGTAGGATAGATAACCTAACCGGTGCCAGGAATAATCTATTACGGATAAGGTGCCATCACAGCGCCTCGTCTACATCCATAATTAACACTCCAGTGGAAATATTATATTCATGGTGCAGCATTGAAGAGAAACAGCATAAATAATAAAATCCAATGGGCTTTATGGAAAATATGTTGGAATACTAATGGACTTACAGAATTCTAAAATGTCATGGAACTGTGCCGCCTGACCACAATCCAGGCATAACAGGCATAGGATTTTCAAATCAAGATATCACGAATTGACTTTTTCTATTATTTTCATATTAGCAATATAATCGTGTGATTCATATCAGTTTACTATTCCAGTTTATTTATATAAAAAATTATATATTGGACTCACAAAAAATTATTGAATAAGTACCAATTAATTATATGGTAATACCCATGCCGGACAGATTAAAAGAATGGTTTGTACCCGCCTCCGGGCCCATTCATATGCGGGCTATTATTGGCCTGACGTTCTATCCATATACACTTATGGTCAGCTCTCTGGTATTCTTTGGTGGTTTCTTTTCCCACGATATTCATATATTCAGGTCTGTATATCTGTTCATAACATTTGTCATCTGCCTCGGAATTTCAGCCCATTGTTTTGACTCCTCACTTAAGAATTCCCCAGGACCATGGGCCAGTTATATACCCAGAAAAGGCATGATAATTACCGGCTTTGTATCATTGGTTGCTGGTCTTTCATTTTCCTTCTATTTCGCGTTCTTTGTTGTACACTTTTTGATAGTTGCCGGGGCAGTGGAAATATTCTTCGTGTTTGCATATAATCTGGAGCTCTTCGGGGGATTTTTTCATAATAATATCTCCCTTGCCTTTTCTACAGGTTCTATGCCGGTTGTATCCGGATATCTTATACAAGGAGGAAGTAATCTCATAGTAATATTGATAATGATCGCCACCGGGTACTCACTACTTCAGATACAGATACAGGCTTCAAGACCTTATAGGTCATTGATCAGAGGTGAGCTTATTGATGGTACGAAACTGGCAAAGTACTATGAGAAGATATTGAAATCTGTAGTGATTTTTTCCATATTGCTAGCAGTGCTTGTTATAGTTGCAAACAGCGTGCTTTGAACATTATCCTGCACTACCTTCCTGCAACTCCTATGCTAATTATATAAATATTTTATTTGTGAAAATTTAGGTGCAAAACTCCATTATAAAACATATATTATTATAACTTTTCTCTATATTTATGGTTACTTTATTGAATAGCCTCGAATTCCATCCTAGATTACGTCTTGACTTATGTTGCCCAAATATATAATTTCATCTCTACAGACACTGCTACATACATTATGTATATTTTAGTTAACCTTTTCTCTAACCCGTATATATGGCAATTTAGATGACGCACTGAAAATTCACCCACACCAATTCCTCACTGCTATTCTACATAAGAGTCACAATTTATTACACTCAATACTATTTTATATTTCCCCCATATCTATTAACTTGTCAAAAAATATATTCCTAAAAAATCACATATTTTTGAAAATAGAATCATATATATTTTTTACTTCATCCTCCTTTTTCTCGGCATTTGCAAGTTTCTTTATCTTTGCCTTATCCAGATACCACTGGTTTATACGCCATGTTTTTCCATGCACTATGTTTATTTCTTCCCTGAATGTTGTAACTATTCCGTACTCTTCTAGATTGTAAAATACATCTCTTTCTGAAGCAGAAAGCACGTTGTCAAGAACATAATCCTCGTATCCGAAATATGATAGAATAAAATCGCAGAGGTCCTCTGAATCCTTGGATGACATACCCTTTTTCCCATATATATTTGAGATTGCCTTTAATAATTCATCTCTGCTAACTGTCATGAACTAATTATTAATAACAGGTTATTAAATATTATTAATACATTTTATATAGTATTATAGTCTATTTACAGCTTATATTATATAATTATTTCCTCTATAACGGAATTTTCATATGCGGAAATCCTGCTTCCTGATAAAATTTTCATCACATCTCCAGGACCAAATTTTTTAGGTATTTCGCCATCTATATAACCATTCCCATAATTAATTTTAATTATGCCATCGGATGTTATTTCTATGCTTTCACCGGATCTCACATAATGCTCCTTTATTGTTTTTTTACCCTCCTGGTAAATGGTCTTGGAATAACCAAAAGTGGTATCCACTCTGCCGGCATATAATTCCTTTATGGTTTTCAGGTCTTTTTCACTATCCACTCCCATCCAGAAGGCATCCTCAAAATACACACCCATCTGATTGCTCTTTACCAGATATGGAAAGGCTGTTTTTTCCACATCTTTTTCCATATACTTCATGAAAAATACGGGAAAAGCTGATTTTTTGATATAGTACATTCCCGCATTTATGTAGTGATCCAGCTGTGGTTTTTCCCTGAAATTGTCAACCTTGTCCCCGGAAAATTCAACTATACCATAAGGGCTCTGCATTTTTGTCACGTACATTATCAAACTGTAATCACGTGATCTGGAGAACTTGACAAAGTTTTTGAAATTTATATCCGTTACAGTATCTCCGTTCCTGACTATTACGTCCTCATCAATATGGCTCATGAGGTTTGAAAGTGAGTAAAGCGTTCCCATGGGTTTTTCCTCCTTCAGATAATGGATATTAATTTCCTTGTAATCCCGGTAACGTTCCTCTATTATCTCGCTGAGGTAACCGGAAAGTATATAAACATCTGTAATACCTATGTTCTTAAAATCAAAAAGTTGCCTGTCCATTATTGTATAATTATCTTTTATTTCCACGAGGGTTTTCGGTATATGATCCGTAATCGGTTTCAAGCGTTTGCCGTAACCTCCGGCAAGAATAGCACCTATCATAGTAAGTGATTAAAACCTTTTATAATTAATTTTGTGCCGAGTTTTTCAGGTACGAACCAGTAGACCCTCTGAAAAGATGCAAAAGTCCACCACAAAAATAAAATAACATTGCTATATAATAAAATATGGAAATTTCTACATTTAATCCCTATACAGGGTCAGAACTTGGAAAATATAAAATTACAGATATAGAGGGAGTAAAAGCTATCATATCAGAATTAAAGGGCAATCAGCTGACATGGAGGGTGGATTTTGATAAAAGAATAGACATGTTAAGAGAATCCAGGAATAATTTTGAAAAAAATGCGGAAAGCCTGGCCACTTTAATGTCATCGGAAATGGGAAAGCCTATAAGCCAGAGCCTAGCAGAGGTGAAGAAAACCCTCTGGTTATTTGATTACTATCTGGAAAACGGGGAAAAATTTCTCTCCAATGAGTATGTACAGACTGAGGCAAAAAAATCATATATAAGATTTGATCCGCTGGGCGTTATTATAATTATAATGCCATGGAATTTTCCCCTATGGCAAGTAGTAAGAGCGGCAATCCCGGCCCTGCTGGCCGGAAATTCAGTAATGTTGAAGCACGCATCCATTGTAAGCGGGACATCTCTGAAGATACAGGAATTATTTAATCTGGAAACATTCAAATCAGTTATAACCACCGGTAAGATAATAGACGATGCAATAAAATACTCTGACGGCGTTTCATTCACCGGATCGACAGATGCAGGTTCTATCATAGCAGCAGAGGCAGGAAGGAACATCAAAAAGTTCGTTATGGAACTGGGGGGTTCAGACCCATATATAGTTCTTGATTCGTCAAATTTTGATGAGGCGGTCAAGAACAGTGTATATGCCCGGCTTCAGAATAACGGCCAGAGCTGCATAGCCTCCAAGAGGTTTCTTGTCCATCAGGACCTTTACGATGAATTTACAAAAAGGATGTTTCAGGAATACAGTGCAGTGAAAGTTGGCGATCAGCTCAATAAGGATACATATGTAGGTCCTCTCTCTTCCAGTTCACAGAAAGAAATTATAGATAAGCAGATGGCAGAACTCAAAACAATGGGAACGGTAATGGCAACCGGAGAGAATTATGGAAACGTTGTGAGGCCCACAATAATTAAAATGAACAGAGATTACGGCGAGGAGGTCTTCGGCCCCATTGCCATGGTAAAAGGCTTCAAAACCATGGAGGAAGCAATAAAGCTTGCAAATGATACACCCTATGGACTGGGCTGTTCCATATGGGGAAATTCAGAAAAGGCGGAGTCCATGGCCCCGTACATAGACAGTGGCACAGTATCCATCAATAAAATTGTTGCATCCGATCCCAGACTGCCATTCGGTGGAACCAAGAAAAGTGGTATAGGGAGGGAGCTCTCAAGATATGGAATACTGGAATTCACAAACATAAAGACTGTATGGGTTAACTGAATTCCGGGTTAATATGAAAATCCAGAGTTATTTTATTTCTGTTTCAAAGGCTTCCAGGTCATTTATACTTTCCATGCTGGCGGTTATAACCCCCTTTTACCTGGCAAGGTTTGTAGACGTATTTGATGTGGGAATAATTGTGCTTTTCAGTATAGCTTTCTCTACATTTATTATCTATCTTTTCCCTGCAATGAATATTAAGAACAGTTATAAGATGTATATAATTTCGGCTGCACTTGCTATAGCCTTATTGCTGAATTTTATTTTCTATGACTTTTATGTTTTTATCATATCACTCATGCTCGGATCAATATCACTGTCAGGAAGAGATATAAGCCCCAACTCGCCCATAGAACAGTATGCCATGAGTTATTATGAAACAGACCAGAAGAGCAAGGGGAGGTCATTTTCCATTTATAATTTCTTTTCATACGGTGCAACAATACTAGCATCCATATTCCTGTTTCTTTATACAGATATAAATTATCGAACGGTTTTCCTCATACTTACAGTTGTGGCCCTATGCCAGTTCGTTCTGTATGTGTTTATCAAATTCCCACAGCATAAAAAAATCGCGGCAAAGGACCTCAATCCAGAAACCAGGAAGCATGTATTTTCATTATCATACCTTTTCTCCATGGATGCGCTTGCCGGCGGATTCGTTACCGTGTCTATGATATCATTATATTTCAAATATGTTTATCATATTTCACTGAGCACGGCAGGCCTTATATTCATAGGTGTAAACGTCATAACAACCATATCAATACTGATTTCTCCCTTAATATCTGAAAAAATTGGTCTCATCAGGACGATGGTATACACACATTCAGTTAGCAATATATTTCTTATGCTGGTTCCGGTAATTCATGTACTTGCAATAAGTGAGGTATTCCTGTTCCTGAGGCAGACAACAAGCCAGATGGATGTTCCAGCAAGAGATACACTGATAAACACAATAATAGAGCCGGATTACCGGGTAAAAAGCAATTCCATATTCTCAGCAGTGAGAAATGGTTCAATGATACCGGGACCGGGAATTGTTGGCGCTGTAATGTCAGTTTTCCCACCATTTATGTTCCTTGCTGGCGGTGGATTGAAGCTTTCATACGACATAATATTCTTCATAAAATACAGGAAAATTAAGATATGATTTTCAATCAAATTTTATATTTATTTGTCTAATTTTGTTATTTATGAACCAGACTACATTGCTATGAAATAAAAATACTAAGTCTAAATGAAAAAAATAGCTATGTTAATGCTCAGCCTATCATATTATTTTAAAAAGTATTAGATGTGACGCAGAAACAAATATTTTCTGTGATACATGATAACTTTAAATGTTTTACTGCAATTATACATAAGGAAAAGCCCGAGGGCAACTGACGCCGAAAGGTGAGGAAAGTCCCCCCTCCACAGCTGGCTGCAACCGGTGAAAGCCGGTATGCCGAGAGACATGGTAAAGAGACAAGAAATGCACGGCTCCGTGCCAAGAATGATTTGAAAAGATGACGTTTCACGGAGGGCCGATGAGAACTCTTCCTGCAGGGAGCAAGTCTAAATTGAATCGTTGAATACAGCTGCCAGATTCAGGTAAGACGCATAGTCGAATGTTGCCAACCGAAAGGCTAACAGAAGGAGGCTTACTCCGGGCATTTCCGACATTTCAATATAATTAAATATAATTTAAAAATCTAATCTTATGGACTGCATGGCAGCTGTGGCACTTATATGGAACAGCAATGAATTTCTTCTTATAAAAAGGGCAGATCAAGAAGGAGACCCCTGGTCAGGCCAGATGGCCTTTCCGGGAGGTCACAGGGAGCCTGGTGAGAGCTGTGAGGAAACTGCAATAAGAGAAACAATGGAAGAAACCGGTTTATCCATTTTGGTGAAAAAATCTCTGGGGATATACCATACTCTAAATGGTCATGTGAGCGTGGCAGCATTTGAATGCACATGCGGCAACAGAAATGTTTCACCTGACAGTGAGGTTGCAAAGTTTTTCTGGGTGCCTGAGAATAGTCTTATCCATGAAAATGAAAGTTATACCTACTCAGGCTATGTCATATTTGGATTAACTTACAGAATTTTAAATGATTATTTTCATTGAATCCTATAATTTTGTAGAGCCTTTTCCATATCATCTTCAGGTGGTGTTCCCCAGGTATTCTCATAGACAAGGTTTGAAAGCCCGATCCTGCTCTCCCAGCCCTTCTCCTCCAGTTCAGGAATATCATGATCTTCCCGCAGGTAACCCACTGCAAGATATGCAATTATCTTTATATTTTCTGGGATTCCCAGCAAAGGTTTAATATTATCTGGATCGAAAAAACTTATCCATCCCATTCCTATTCCCTCTGCACGGGCAGCCAGCCACATATTCTCTATGGAAAGTACGACACTATACTCTGATGTTTCTGGTATGGTAGCCGTTCCAAGGATATTTGGACCTTTCCTTGTATTATCGCATGTAACGCATATATTGAGATCTGATTCCATTATTCCCTCAATCTTAATCCCATTGAACTTGTCTTTCCTTTCCTCAGGGAGGGACTCATAAAACTCCACTCTTTTTGTTTCTACAATATTTTTTATTTTCTTTCTAATTTCTATGTTCCTGATTATTATAAAATTCCATGGCTGTGAAAGGCCAACGGAAGGCGCGCGGTTTCCCGCATCAAGTATTCTTGAAAGAACATTATTTTCTATCTGCCTGCTGGAAAACCAAGATCTGACATCTCTCCTCTTTTTTATGGCCTCATAAACATCCATGGCTGCCATAATTTCTGTGTGGTTAATAATATTTCAGCAAGGCCTGTTAACTCGTATCAATTTTTATTAGTATTTTCGTTATATTTAAATATAAATCACGGTTTTATTCCCATGGAAGATATGAATTCAAAATCGGGTCTTGCTACCAACACCCTGAGTATGTGGCAGGCACTGGCACAGGGGCTCGGGACAAATGGCCCGGCTGCTGTAACAGCACTGTTTTTTGTGGGCATTGCAGGTGCAGTGGGTGGGTCAATGACGCTTGTAATAGTTCTTGCATTTGTTATTTACTGCGGAATGACTCTTATTACCTACGAATGGTCCAAGGAGGTTGCATCGGCATATTCATGGGCAGCATTTCATCGAAAGGCATTTAAAAAGGCAGGAAAGTTTCTTTCGTTCTATGGGGGAATTTCCTACTATTACTATTATTTACTCGGTTATACAGGATTTGCAATGCTGGGGCTAACCGCATTTCTGTATGCACTGGACCCTGCACTAGCAGTCGCATATCCCTGGATTTGGATACCTCTGACCATAATAGTTATCGGAGAAACCACAGCGCTCAGTTATTTCGGGGTTAAACTGTCATTGAAATACGTTCTGTATACAGGTATGGCTGAATTTATATTTCTTATGGGCACATCCATAGCACTCATAGTCATTGCAGGGCCCAACAACTCAATTTTACCGTTTACGGCCTCTGCAGTCCATTTCAACTATACGGACATTGCAGTGGAAATGATTCTGGGGATTGCCACCTTTGGCGGACTCAATTCTGTAGTTCCAGTAGCCGAGGAAACTAAAAACCCCAGAAAGAATATACCCCTAGCACTGGGAATACTTGCAGCAATGATAGGAGCGGTTATAATAATAAGCTCATATGCACAATCCGTAGTGTATGGATTTGGTAATATGTTCAATTACGCAAATCTTTCTGACCCAGGAATCTATGTGTATACAAAATATCTTGGCCTTGCAGTGGCTGCAATCTTTGCCCTGTTTATAGTCAACAGTTTCAATTCTTCAGGCGTAGGATTTATGAACAGCACAGTGAGAACTTCATATGCCTATTCCAGGGATAAGCTCCTGTTTCCAGAAGTGTTTACAAAGATAAATAAGCATAAAGTTCCAGGAAATCTTGTTATATTCACTGGGTTATTCAGCATAACCATTGCAATTGTTTCAGGTCTGATTCTTGGGCCACTTACTGCAAGCCTGTTTCTCATCATAAGCAACTCCATATTCAGCTTTTCAAACCATGCCATAGCAGGAATCGGTCTTGGTTTCTACCATAAGCGTAATGGAACTCTTAAAATAATAAGGCATCTGGTAATTCCATGGGCAGTGGCCATAGCACTGGTGGTTGCCATAGTGTATGTAGTATACCCTGCTCCGCCACCTCCGCTCAATTACGCATCGTACATATCAGGATTATACCTTGTGTTCATAGTTGTATTATACTTCTATTACAGGGCAAAAAAACCACAGGTACTGGAGGATGTGGGGCAGTTCACACTTTGATTTGTATATATTTAACTATATATACATGATTTCCACTTACATTAAAGGAATCATGTCTACAAAAATTTAAGAATTTATTTATCAAAACACGAACAGCCGTTTATCTTTTCCTCTATTTCTTCTTTCTTGACGTTGCCTGTTATTTTTATAACAGTTTTGCCATCTTGCTCATACACGCCAACCTTGTTTTCACTCAAAAAACTCGGAGAACAGCATGAATTTTTGCCTGAAACACAGGACCTTATAACATCATTAACTTCATCAATATCTGTATTTTCAGGCATTATAACTTCAACGCCATTATCCTTCTGTATTACTTTCTTTTCATTCATTTCCCATCAGTCAATGCATGCATTCATATTATTTATTGACTAATTTATTTGTCTGTACAGCACTCAGTGGAAGCGGTCTCTACACATTTATATCCATCCCTCAACTTTGATATATTGCAATCATCGCCAATTCTTCTTAATATCCTTGAAAGGATTTCCTGATGAAGCCCACTTTTATTCTTTATATCAGTGAATCTGATCTTTTCGGAATCGCATATTATATTGCAAACATTTTTTTCTCGCTCGGTAAATTCCATAATTAACATATATATCGTTAGAATATTTAATGACTACATTTTTACCCTTCAATATTGAGGGAATTATTACACAAAAATTCAAAATTATCTTTTATCCAGATTTTTCACTGCGCCTTCCAGTACTTCAATTCCCCGTTCAACATCTTCAAAATCCGTCCATTCAAGGGGCGTGTGGCTCAATCCTTTTACGCTGGGCACGAAGATCATGCCTGCTTTCG
>JAJZZW010000177.1 GCA_021797385.1 Thermoplasmata archaeon
CAAACACCTTCGGCTTCTATTCCATAAATGGAAAGAGCGTTGTAAGATTCCAGGACCATTCTAAGAAGGAGAATATTATCCTGTTTTTGGAAACCATAAGGGAATCCAACCCTGAAAAGCCTATTATGGTCATACTTGACAATTTCAGGTCCCATCACTCAAAGGCCGTGAAGGAGAGTGCAGAGTCATTGAATATAAAACTCATATTCCTTCCACCCTATTCACCGGATCTCAATCCCATAGAATTCATATGGAAAAGCGTGAAGAGGATTGTATCTATTGCTGCAATAAATTCTGAAGATGATTTGAAAGGCAGGATTAAGGATAGCTTTGAGAAACTCTCACGCAGCCTCACATTTGCAAAAAGCTGGATTCCGAGATTCATGAATCAGAATATAAAAATGTAGGTAATAAACTATAAATAGATGAATAGGCATATTAATATATGTATACAGCCATTTTAAATCTGAGCGGCACCATTAACAGGGGTATGCTTAACTATTATATGCCATCACTGAAATTTATAGAAAAGAAAAATAAAGTAAGGGGAGTATTGCTTGTAATAAATTCCGGTGGCGGAGATGCAAATTCCACAGAAATTCTTTACAACCAGCTGTTAAAAATATCAGAAAAGAAACCGGTATACGCACTGATAGAAGGCGTCGGGGCATCCGGTGCATACTGGCTTGCATGCTCAGCAGAAAAAATATTTGCCATGCGCACATCCATTGTTGGTTCAATAGGAGTTATAAGCATGTCCCCTGATTTTTCTGAATTTCTGGAAAATATAGGAATCAAAATGAGGATCAATAAGATTGGAAAATATAAGGATATGAATTCTCCATTCAGAAGTATGACAGATGAGGAGAATAAAATTTATACAGGAATAATGAACGATATTTACCTTGCATTCAGGGATGAAGTGAAAAAGAGACGGAATTTTACGGATGAAAAGCTGGAGACTATAGCTACTGGTTTGGTTTTCTCAGCCGAACAGGCAAAGGAAAATGGCCTGATCGATGGCATAGGAAACATTGATAATGTTCTTGACCAGCTCAAGGAAAAAACCCTTGCGGACCCTGTAAAAAACCTCACCCCAAAAAGACCATTCCTATCAAGGATAATGTCAATGTCCATGGAAGCCTTTACAAATATTATCGATAACATCAGGTAGTGATGAATACTATTGTTGAATATGCTTTATGAACCGGGTCTTGTAGCAAGCCGGTTATAAACATTTCCAATACTCTTATAAATTGCATCATTACTATTTCCTAGAATTGAAGCAATCCCAAAGGCTGCACCGAAGCCAGTGCCTTCCTTAACATAGCCTTCCTCATAATATTCTAACCCCCTCATTCCAGCGAAATCCGTGTTTGCATAAATTATATCAGACCCTGCAAGCTTCTTCATGAGGTCTCTTTTATCCTTCATGATATATCCAGTTGTGAACACATACCTGTTTTCTCCATTATTAATTAACCCGTCAAGATAGAATACGGTAGCCATCTGGGTCCCGCCTGAAAAGAATATGTTAGAATTTTTAACTGCACTGCTTATGCCTAGTGCCAGTGGCATCATATAATCACCTGTTTCCCTTATTTTTTCCGGTACTGTTGCTCTTTTATCAATTCTTTTTAATGCCTTCTGGGCCAGTTCCTTCTTAATATTATCTGGGGAATCCTTCATTGAGCTGCTTGTCATATCCATAATTCCCAGTGATGAAAGCACAGTATATGCCGTTGTTGTACCTCCCGGGACACTCTCTGCAATGAATATATACTTGTATCTGCCGTCAATTAAATTTCCAATGTATTTTCCGAATTCCAACGCCCTATCATAATCTGGGAGTGCTGTATATTCGGAACCATTCAATGCAGCGCCGAGCCCCGTTTTGATAAATGGAATTTTAGGATCCTCCACCATTCCGGCGTCCACAATAAGTGTTTCTATTCCAGAGATTTCAATCGCAGCCCTTGTAATTATTGATGGTGTGGGAATCCCGTTTTCAGTCATGGGAACAACATCATAGCTTATGCATTTTCCAGACCATATTATTTCTGAATCCAGCACCGGCGTTAATGCTGTTAATTCAGGGGTTTCACCGGCAGCAGATATTCCCGGTATCCTGGATATTTCAGTAGTACCGCCCAGGAGTATAAATAATACGTCTTTACCGCTCTTTATTTCTGTGTATATTTTATTTCCATGGAGTATAGCCATATGGCATGATTGCGGGGACATTATAATATTTGTGCTGAAATCGTTTTTCGTGAAGTTAAAGCTCCTTTTACCGGCATATACTGAGATTTAATTTTCATAAACGGATGCAGACAATAAGCGTAAAGTTATAATAATAACCGGCACTTTTATCAATAACATGATTACCTACATTGACGACTCCGACGTTAAAAATAATCTTCCCGTGAAAGAATGTGCCTCGGAGCTCAGGGATGCTTTTATTTTATGTGAAAAAGGTAACTCATTTTCTTCTCCCAGGGACAGAATATACTGGAAAGATTTTGTTTTCAGTACTATGCCTGCATTTTACGGTAAGCGTGGAATAGCAGGGTTGAAGACATACATAGCGGGAAAGAACGGATACAGATTCTTCGTTGTAATATTTGAAACAGAACATCCTGAAAAGCTATTCGCCATTGACGCAAATGTTCTCGGGCAGATCAGAACCGGATCGGTTGCCGCCATGGTAACATCAGAAATTGTGAAAAAGAAGAGAATAAATTATACTGTAGTAGGTTCAGGTTTCCAGGCAGAATCACAGTTTGCAGCAATTTCTGAGTTTTACGACATTGATAATGCATATGTCTATTCCAGAAACTTCGATCATGCAAAAAAATTTGCAGAGAAATTCGAAAATACAATAAAACCTGTAAACAGTCTAGAATGCCTGTCAGAATCGGATGTAATTTCATCGGCAACTGATGCAGTAAAACCGATTTTCAATTATTCCATGCTGGGCAGCAATTACCACATAAACTTAATAGGTTCAAATGTTCTGGGAAGCCGTGAGGCAGATAGGGATGTAATGGAAAACTCCGATATTGTCCTGGAAGAAAATTCAG
>JAJZZW010000178.1 GCA_021797385.1 Thermoplasmata archaeon
TTTATACCGGGGAGCTCAAAGCTGAGAGGATAGGGATCGACCCGTGCAACCTGATCCGGATAATGCCGGCGGAGGGAGATTGATACGAAATATGAATTTATAGTTATACGGTGTGCAATACGTTAACCAGCAAGCAACGTTTTATGATGGTTTCCAGTGCTTCTGGATTAACATTCTGGGGAATGGTGGGGACTCTTGGTCCCCTTGCTGCGGCTGGATCCATAGTAGGTGTCCTTCCACACGGTCTTAAAGTGCTAGTCTTACTGATTGGCCCATTATTTGTACCGTTTGGAAATCTGTTTATGGGTATACTCACAGATAAACTGGGAAGAAAGAGAATCTTCCTCATGACCATGATAATATATGGAACGGGAATAGTTGTAATAGCCCTGAGTTATACAATTATTCCTCTTATAATAGGACTCATGCTAGCAGAATTCGGAGTTGGTGGTGAGGAGATTCCATCACTGTCCCTGATTTCAGAGGATTCACCTGTATCCCAGAGGGCAAAATGGCTTACAATTATTTCGGATTTTGATAATATAGGAAGCGCGCTGATTGCCGGATTATTTGTGGTGATTGTAAACTCCTTTATGGATCGTTTAATTTTAATTTCCTCCGCATCTGCACTTATCTTAATAATGATATTATCAAGAATTTCACTTCCTGAGTCATTTAAATGGCAGGAATCCCATGGGGATAAGAAGAAGGCTGAGGAAACCAGGAAAGATCTTTACATAGACAGCAATGGAACCAGTGTGAGGAAACCTGGATACGGTCTTTCATTGTTTGTTTTGATGGCGATGGCGATATCGCAGTACACAACTTTCGGGCTCATGGCGTATGTAATAGGACCCTATGAATTTGCAGGCGTGTACACTGATGATATGATAATATTTGTTGCATTGGTAGGTGCTTCTGTTGCTGGTTTTATAGCGGCACCACTGATATCCAGGGGAAGAAAAAAGTATACGCTTTATTCATTCGGAACCGGTTTTTTATCAACGGTTATAATATTAGCACTGATACCTTATCTGCACAATGTCCTGATATTTTATCCGTTGCTGTTCATAAACATGATGATGAGTGAATTTGCATGGGCATCCAGAACCACGCTGGAGCCAGAGCTTGCGCCAACCAGGCTCAGGGGTTCATTTATCGGAACTGTGAGGCTTGCACCCATGATAGTATATCCACTCCTTGTATTGTTCACAAGCAACATTTCACTGGAAAATTTTATTATTATCAATATGGTGCTCTGGCTTCTGGGATTCATCGGTGCTATTGTATGGCATCATTACGGCATTGAGACTATGAATGTTAATATAGATTATTCGGAAAACTGAAAACGTATTTTTGTATAATAAAATTAATATATACTTTTCATCATTATGTTTAGAGATTTAATGGATATAAACATAGATGAAAGTATAACTAAATGGGAAAAGGGAGTAATAGATACTTCAAAAAACAACAGGCTCCTTTACTTCAATCCGGAGTCATTTTTAAAAATAGTCACACCATCCATGCTGTTTCTCTTTGATGACCTGGTAAACAAGGACAAAAAAATGGGTGTTCACCTAACAGGTGATGAGGAAAACAGAAAAAAGGATGAAATAATATTCTCCAAAAAGGACGGGTTATCAAAAACTCTCGGTGCAATGTTCTATCAGGCAAATAGTGCGCTGAAAGAGCATGGATCCAATGTTCTTTTTGTTTCCTTCGGCTTACTTAAATGGAATGATGAAAGTGGGAAAACTGTTGAAACCCAGCTATTTTTTGTTCCCGTAACACTTACCAGAAAAATGTATGATGATTTTACCATTGAATCCATTGAAGGTGATATATTTTTTAATCCCGTATTGAGAGAAAAGCTCGAACAGTTCGGTATCAAATTTGATTTTACCTTTGATGATAACCTGAATCTTGCAGAAGCTATCAGGAATTTCAAACTTACAATCAAGGATACAAAATGGACAGTGGGGCGTAATTCCTACCTGGGTATCCTTTCCTTCACCAATAATAATATTTATAATGATATCAAGCAAAACCATGAAGCAATAAAGGAAAATGATCTTACCCGTGCACTGGCGGGCGATTTTGAAATTATAAAAAAATTGAATGAAAAAATGCCAGATTATGTCGATTATTCAGTAAATACAGTAATGGATGCGGATTCAAGCCAGGTTACTGCTGTCTATGCAGCACGATCTGGAGCAAGTTTTATATTAAACGGCCCTCCTGGAACAGGAAAGAGCCAGACTATTGCCAACATAATAGCCGATTTTATGAAAAATAATAAAAGTATACTCTTTGTAAGTGAAAAAAGCGCTGCAATCGAGGTTGTAAAGAAGCGTTTAGAGGATTCTGGCCTGGGGGACTTTATTCTGACCTTTCATGGGAATACGCCGAAGTCAGAAATTATAAAGTCATTATATAAATCGGTTGAAAACAATGACCATATACCGCGAACGCTTGTTCCCACCGATCGTTATTCCGGCCCTCTGGATACCTATGTAAAGGCAGTAAATGAAAAAAAGGGAAAGCTTGGAAGAAGCATCTATGATGCATGCCTTATGGAGATTGAAAACAAATCGTCATTTTCCCTGAAAATAGACCAGAAAATCCTTGACTCGACGCCTGAAGACCTTGAAAACCTGGAATTTCAGCTATCTGAATTCAATGATTATTTAGATATAATTGAAAATTTTGATAAAATGCCCGGCGGATTCATACTGGAAAAATACAGAGAAGACCCGGAAAAATACTACAGAGGAATAGATTCAATAGAGAATGGAATCAACAGTATTGAAGAACTGAAACCTGTTATAAAGGATTACACGGGAATTGATATTTCCTCAATGGGAGATGCCGAACTGGTTTACAATCTTGTATCGGTTCTGAATCCGAATATTACACTTGAAAGTGAATTTCTGGATTCTGACTTTATAAAGGATGCTTATTCGTTGCTCGAGGAACGGGAGAACCTCGTGAAAGAATACGATTATATGCTGGATATATT
>JAJZZW010000179.1 GCA_021797385.1 Thermoplasmata archaeon
CCAGGATCTGTAGCCATATACCTTGAGGATATCCGGGCAATGATTACAGGAGATCATGTACTGAAAAATATATCACCCAATATAAGTGTGTATAGCAATGGTGCTGATTACCTTGGGATGTACATTGAAAGCCTGAAGAAAATAAGGAAATACAATGTTAAAATAGGATATCCCGGCCACAGGGATAATATAGAACATTTTACTGAAAGGGTAGATGAAATTATCCAGCATCATAGGAATAGAATTAAGGTAATGAAGAATGATCTGAATGACTGGAAAACGGCATATAAGCTGGCAGAAACAATTGAATGGAGCAAAGGGCGCAAATTAAGGGACATGAATTATATGGAGCAAAATTTTGCCATCATGGAAACCATAGCACATCTCAAATACATGGAAAATAATGCTATCATCGAAATCAAGCAATTAAATAACGAATTATTATATCGTGTTATAGATTAAGTTTAAATCAGGCATATTAATTCGATAATAATCTGAAAAAGTTATATTTATGCATAACAATCATAAATGTGAATAATAAGTAACAGAAATCTTTTTATTTGTTAATAATATAATTGTATGATAAAAATGACAGATATATTGACAATTGCTAAAATGAATCCGGAAAAAAGAAAGGAAGCAATGCAGAAACTGTTTGGTGAAATGTTCAAAGAGGACGATGCAAAAAAAATACAAATGATGACTGGCTTGATTACAGAAATGAATAAAACAGATGATGAAACCTATATAGGCCTCTGCACAACCAATATGGGCATAGCATCAGAACTCACCGATGACCAGTTAAAAGGATTCGTTGCGCTGAGGTTGAAGGCCAATTCTGAACTTCCCCCTGACCTGCAGAAGAGAGATATGAAAATGATACAGGCTACCATGCAGAAAATGCCTCCTGCAGTAGTTCAGAAAATATCTAAATTCATGTAATTATTCACTTATTTTTGACCCGGATAAATGAACGCCGGTACTTTAAAAATATATTAGATATCTATCAATTTTTCTCATTCCTGAGCTGTTTTTTGTCTATCTTACCTACAAGCGTCAGTGGTAGGCTTTCCCTGAATTCCACAATTTTAGGTATTTTATAGACAGCGAGCCTGTCCCTGCAAAAATTGACAATTTCTTCCTCATTCAATGTATCATCTTTTTTCACAATAATGGCTTTCACATTTTCTCCCCTGTGCTCATCGGGAACCCCTATTACAGCACACTGTGAAACTTTTGGATTTTCATAAATTACATCTTCAACCTCTCTGGGATATATATTGTAACCCCCTGCAATTATTAGATCTTTTTTCCTGTCCACAATGTATACATACCCATCCTTATCAATCCTTGCAATATCACCTGTATGCAGCCACCCGTTTTCTAATACTTTTTTATTTTCCTCGGGCCTGTTCCAGTATCCTATCATCACCTGTGGGCCCTTGATCAGCAGTTCACCCTGTTCTCCTGTTGGCACATCAGATCTCCCATCTTCCAAAGAAACCACTCTCTCATAGGTATTCGGTGCGGGTAGACCCACCGATCCGAACCTTCTCCATTTTTCCCTATCCTCCTCCACCAGGGGAGTAATGTTTGCTACCGGAGAGCATTCACTCAAACCGTATCCTTCAACCAGTATGGAACCTGTAAGCTCCTCAAACTGTTTCTGTAGCTCAACGGGAAGCGATGAAGCTCCTGATATGCATATTTTTACATTCTTCAAATTATATTTTTCTATATTCTTATAGTTTAGTAACGAATGGTACATTGTAGGAATTCCCGGAAATGCTGTGGGCTTTTTCTTTTCTAGGATCGATAAAATCATTTTGATATTTCTGGGGTCTGGGGCCAGAATTATAGTAGAACCCTGTATTATAGGAGTCAACATGGCAGTCATCATTCCATACACATGGAAAAACGGAATAGCAGAAAGGTATGTGGTATTTTCTTTATATTTATCCGGAAGGCTTTCTATAATCTGATAAGCATTGGAAATAAGATTCTTATGGCTCAGAACCGCTCCTTTTGGCTCACCAGTTGTTCCTCCTGTATACTGTATGAGTGCCGCATCATGTTCCGGATCAATATCTACGGCCTTTCCCCCTTCGCTCACATCTCTCGGCCGCTTCGATATAATTATATTTTCACTTTCAAGAATTTTTTTACGCTTTTTCATAGTACTCAATGAATATATATTGGAAATCACAGGTGGCAAATAGTCCTTCACCCTGACCACTATAATTTTGCCTATGATTGACGGGTAAAGAGGCATAGCCTTCTCAACAAATTCATCCATAATTACGAGTATGCTGGAACCTGAATCCTTTATTTCATATTCGAGTTCCCGAGTTGTATAAAGCGGGTTTACCTGCACCACAACACCACCGAGCTTGAGTACTGCAAAAAAGTAAGTTACATATTGCGGGATATTCGGGAGCATTACCGCCACCTTATCTCCCTTCTTCAATCCCATTCCGTTCAGGTTCGCTGCCAAAGCATCAACCTCATCTTTTAGAGTTTTATAGGAGATTTTTGTGCCCATAAAATCTATTGCAATATTGCCGGAATATTTTATTGAAGAATTTACCAGTGCCTGGTATACGCTTATATCAGGTATGTCTATATGTCTGTGAACCCATGGCGGATAGCTTTCCTTCAATATATTATCAAGAGTTTGCTCATTTATAGTTTCCATATTATCAACCCCGAAGCATTATATAAAATTCTATCGTTTTCACAAAAATTGGAATTTACCGGATTAATGATATTATTCCATATATTATATTTCTTATATTCCGGATTCTGAACATCCGTGGATATTAAATAATTCATGGAAATGTTTTTACAAGATTTTTTTTTGCCGTTAACGTGTATTGTTCTGGAATTTATATTATTTGAAAACATACTAATCTCCAAT
>JAJZZW010000180.1 GCA_021797385.1 Thermoplasmata archaeon
TAGATTATTTATCATTGAAAGATATGGATAATGAGGTAGCAAGGCAGCTTGGAATAGGTTTTAATGTGGGTGCCCAGATCGCAAACGTTAACATAGTTGGAGGAGAAACAGCAATAGTTCCAGATCTAGTTAAAAATATAGATATATCAGCAACATCTCTTGGTATTATTCAAAAGGATCAGATAATCACAGGAGAAAAAATTTCTGAAGGGGATTTAATTTTTGCCCTGAAAAGCAGTGGGTTGCATTCCAATGGGTTCACAACAGTAAGGCAGATAATGAAGGATAATAATATTGATTATCAGGATCAGTTTCCGAGAGAAAATAAGACTGTTGCCGATGTCCTCCTGGAGCCAACAAGGATTTATGTAAGAGAAATTCTTGATGCTATGAGCATTGTTCCACTGAAGGGACTTGCCAACATTACCGGCGGTGGCATAAAAAATATTGCAAGGATGAAGGATATGAAATATGTTATAGAGACTCCATTTGAACCTGATAACGTTTTTTCACGACTAATGGATATGGGAAATCTTTCATTCAGTGAAATGTTTGAAATTTTCAACATGAGTATGGGCTTTATTGTTGTTATGGATCCAGAAAACAAAACAGATTTCCTCAATATAATCAAAAACAGGGTACCTGTAAAGGAGGTTGGCCATGTTGAAAATGGTAGTGGAATTATTATACCGGAATACTCAGTAGAAATGCACGGGTATTACTAATTTTTTTAGTTACCTGTTATACAATTACCTTAAATTTTTAATTATCTTACACTATATTATGAAAGTAGCATGCGTAGTAGATGAAGATAATATGTTGAGTCCGCTGGAATATGGTAATTCAATATTCCTGATAGATGATGAGACAAATAAGATAGAAGAGTATGAAAATCCAGGATTCGGAAGAACACATGGCGGAAGAGAGGTTGCGATGGCAGGTATTCTTTCACTGAAACCAGATATGTTTGTTGTTACTGAAAACTCTCTCTGCCCAGGTTCATATAATATGTCTCTTGGAAGAGTAAAATACGTGGTAACAGAAGAAAAACCTATTTCGGATGTAATAGAAAATATAAAAGAACTTGAAAGCAAGGCAGTTGAAGAACTGGAGCCCATGCTTTACAGGGAACATTAATTTTTTATTCTTGGTCAAATTTTTCTATGGCATCAAGGAGGTTATTCATCTCCATGAGTGCCTGCGAACCATACATGAGAACGGTCACATAACCAGTTTCCATTAATTCTTTTTTTGTTGCCCCTGCATTCAAGGCACTTTTTACATGATATGAAATGCACCATTCACATCTTGCAGCCATACTCAATGCAAGTGCTATCAATTCCTTCTGCTTTAAAGATAGAGAACCTGGGGTCATTGTATTCTGCATCAGACCCATGAAAGATTTCATAAACTCCTTATTACCTTTCGTTGCCTCCTGCATCACCCTGCTAACCTCTTCCATTTTCTTTTCAGGGTCCATTCAATTCACCTTCTCGAATTTTAAATACCATGTTTTGTTTCCAGTTTTCTCCCTGGCTATGGCTTCTTCCAGCGTTCCCGGTGCCGATACAATTCCATCATCTCCTGGTTTCCAGTTGACAGGTGTTGCCAGTTTCCTGTCCCAGTTCATCTGCAGGGCCTTGACCGTACGTATTATTTCATCCACGCTTCTTCCAGTTTCTGCGGGATAATAAATCATCAGCCTGACATTTTGATTAGGATCTATAATAAATACGCCGCGTACTGTTGAACCGGTTTTCTCATCCATCATATTGTATTCTTTGGCAACCTCTTTGTTTATATCAGCTATTACGGGAAATGGAATTTCAATGCCGAATTTATCCTTGATATCCTTCATCCATTCTATATGGCTATAAATACTATCAACGCTCAACCCAATAAGTTCGACATTTAATTTTTTGAATTCTCCATATTTTCTGGCAAATTCCATAAACTCTGTTGTGCAAACCGGTGTAAAATCCGCCGGGTGCGAAAACAATATTACCCACTTTCCTTTATAATCCTCAAGTGACACTGGACCTTTTGTCGTGTTCGCAATGAATTCCGGTGCCTTCTGGCCTAAATAAACTGACATATTATCACCTCTTATCAGCCATATAAAAATTCTATAATATCATTGTTTAAGATGCAAGTTTTGCACCTATTCATTTATTTTTATACAGTAAAATCTCTGTCGTGTATCCGAGAGACATATATTGATCTCTATGAGCTTCATGGCATTTAATTTTTTAACAGAATACAGAACTGATCTCTTTGATAATCCCGTACTTTCAATCAACTGGCATAGCCTGGCGACCTTCAACTGCCTTAACGTGACCAAGACCAGCCTTGTAGATGGAGTAAGTGCTTTAAGTTCCTGTTCCATGACGTTATAGCAATAACTGCATTATTATTTTTTTGTTCGGTGCAATATTACCTACAATTTAATTTGTAAAATATAATGTAATAGTATGCTTGAAGAAGACTATAGAACAGTCAGCTGTGGAGGCGATCCTTTCAATTTCCTTTTATCTACAATAAAGTCTCTGGCAATAGAAATAGGAAGGGAGGATACTGTTAAACTTATTATAATGGAGGATAAATTTAAATATACTGACGAAATTTTTAAAAAGATAGCTAAATATTCAAAAATGGAGCTAACAAATATTGCAAGGAAAAATGGTGAGATACATTTATTTTTGAACAAAATTTCATAAAAACTTATGATTAAAAACTTCAAATTTGCATGCACCTAAAATTTGAAAAATACCATCCAAATTAGGCTATTAATATAATGTAAATAATATATAATTAATTTAATTTCTGTCAGTTTATAGAGTTTTTAAGTGCTCCAGGTCAATTTTTATATTTTTATAAATTTACCATGAAGCTCATAGAGATCAAT
>JAJZZW010000034.1 GCA_021797385.1 Thermoplasmata archaeon
GTATCCTAGAGGGCTCCAGTCAGTTTGTGATTAGCTAAAGGTCATCTGAATACATGATGAGTGACTGGAACAATGAAACATGGAAGAGACCCTTAGATCTGGGTTCAAATCCCAGTGCTTCCATCAGTGACGGAAGCATTTTCTGCTTCCAATTTTTTAATTGCAAAACCTGTCATATGCTGCCTCCGTATTCAATTGCTGAATTGCCATGCATTTGAACCCAGTTCTGAAATCCTTGATTTTTGAGGTAAAAATGAAATTGAATATTTCAAATAACATAATTTTTATTATCCTCTATACATTTCCATAAAAGAATGATATATTTTCAACAGACATAGATTTATTAATTCACTCATAATAACTTAAAAAAGTGGTGAGTATATCAAAGTCAAACGGCTATTTATTTAAAATGAATGCCATCCATCTGGGCACTAATTATTTATGGATTTCCTATGAATCATATATACTACCCATAGAATTGTTATCATACATTAGCAGTAGTTTATTCCTTGGAATAATAGCATTTCTGGGAACTGCACTGGGGGTTTCCGTTGGCCTTTTCTTCGGAACCCTCAGTGACAAATACAACTTTGGATGGGGGCGCCGGGGACCCTATATTCTTGCTGGAGCAGTATTTATAGTTCTCGCGATTTTCCTGAATAAAATTTTGACCATTACGCTTGTGGGTGTTCTTCTTGGATATATAATGATCCAGGTTTCCTCCAATATTGCAGTTGGTGCGTATCAGCCTCTGTATGCAGATATTCTCAATGAGGATGAGCGCGGCAGAGGGACGGGCATAGGAGGGATATTCAGACTTCTCGGATCAGCCATGGGATATGGAATCACGGGATTTCTCATAGATACTCCGTACAGATCATATGTGCTTATTTTAATTGCCATAGTTGTTATAATTACCGCATCGCTTACTGCCAATACTATAAAGAAATCGGACGTCATAGTAAAACAAACCAGACCGGGAATTGGAAAATTATTCCTGGATATGTTCAATTTAAAACATGGCATGAAGGATTATATATACGTTGTTCTCGGCAGCTTCATGGTTTTTTCCGGGGTGATAGGGCTATCGTTTTTCGAGCTTTATTTTTTCAAATTCATTTTACATTACCAGAACCCTGCATATTATGTTTCAGTTGTAGGAATAGCAGTCCTTATGACCTCAGCACTAGCATCTTTCATTTTCGGAATATTATCTGATAGAATCGGGAGGAAAAAAATTCTGGTGTATGTAACAGTTATCGGAGGAATAGCCATGCTTCTTATACCAGAATTCGAGAAATTTGATTATTTTCTGATTCTCGGAACTATTATAGGCATGTCCTATGGAATTTTTATGAGTGTTTCAAATGCACTGGCAAGTGATATGGCACCCACCAGCGAATCCGGGAAATTCATGGGGTATTATAATATGGCAACTGGAGGGGCATCCACACTTTCACCCTTGATTTACGGTCTGATTTTATACTTTGCCAGTTCCTATTCCCTTGGTTTCCGTTATGTGTTTTACATAGCGGGTGGATTCTTTTTCATAGGATTTGCCATGTTCTATAAAATACTGAAAGATTAATTTATAAGCCTTTTACGCATTTAATGTTAATGGGAAAGTATTCATTGAAGCCATTCAGGTATATTTTCGGAATGAACTCGGTATACCTTGGAAATAATTATTTGTGGACATCCTTTGAATCACTATTTTTACCATATGAAATTGAGTTATTTCTTCCCCAGAGTCTTCAGACAATTTACCTAGGCATCATAGCCTTTTCCGGCATAATGATAGGGATCACATTCAATTTTCTGTCCGGCACCTTTTCCGACCGATTGAATTCAAGGATTGGAAGAAGGCGGCCCCTGATACTCATAGGATCCATAATAGTTGTTTTATCGCTCATTGTATTTATCTTTATAAGAAACAGCGTTCTTGCCGTATTTCTTATTTATATTTTGATAGAGATAGGATCAAACATTGCATACGGATCTTACCAGCCGCTTATAAGGGATGTAATTCCATCATCCCAGAGAGGAACATCCTCCGGCATTGGTGGGTTTTTCACCCTGGTTGGATCTGCATTCGGCTTCGGACTCTCGGGACTTTTAATCGGTTCAGGAAGGATAAAACTTGCCGTGGTTCTTATTCTGTTGACAGTGGCTGCAGGCGCATCTATTACTGTTTTGACAATAAAGAAAGATGACTATATCAGCAATTCCGAAATATTTAGCAGGAGAATTCTGGGAACAATCAGGAATGTGGTAAGATCAGGGAAATTCAAATGGATGGCAGCAGCAAATTTCTTCATAACCGTGGGCAGTTCCGGGCTTGTGTTTTTTGAATACTATTACTTCGAATATTCGCTTGACTTAAGGGATGCTGCCATATATGTGGCAATTGCAGGTGTTACTATACTGATGATATCTGCGGTCTCAACCGTGGGAATAGGGATACTTGCGGACAAGGTAAACAAGGATTTGCTTTTATTGATCTTTCCACTCCTGAGCGGGTTCAGTATCCTGTTCATTTCATTTATACATGTATTCTATATGTTCCTGATTCTCGGGGCCCTCATAGGGATAGCATATGGAAACTATTTTACGATTACCAATTCATACATGAGTTTCATCGTTCCCCACGGTAGTGCTGGAAAATATCTCTCCATATTTCTTATTTCCACGGAAGTCGGTGCGGCATTTTCTCCACTGATATACGGTGTTATTTTATTTGTATTCAAGTCTTCCGGATCTCTGGCATATTCCAGGCTTTTCGAGCTTTCATCTTTACTGTATTTTATCGGATTTTCCCTTATACTGTTAAAAGTGGTTAACAGGAAAGGTCTATTTACCCAACAGAAAAGATGATCTATCAGGAATTGATTTCCATGGCAATTTCATCAAGGTCTTTTCCGCATACTTCAGAAAGTTCTTTGTGAAGTTTTTTGATTCTTTCAGCAGGTTCTTTAAGTCCCTGAAGCCTGTATCTATCAATTGTATCAGCAAGAGTTACAATGGTTTTTCCAGACACAAGGTTGTCTGCCTGGGCAACTATTTTCTCCTCGAGGGTTTCAGGAATATAATTTCTATCTGGCAATCCCAGTTTCTTTGCCTCATCAGGAAGTATGCCAGCTCCTGTATGCCTTTCAACAATCCTTACAACAGATTCGTCTATATTACGCTCTCGCAAAAGGTCTGCACCGGCAACTGCATGGCCTATGCCGTTGGTTTTTGTTCTGCCAATATCGTGCAGAAGAGAACCTGCAGCTATCAATTTCATATCCGCTCTTGCGTATCTGCCTATTGCCATTGAGAGGTTATAAACTGTTGTTACATGCGATACTATTCTCTCATCTGAGCCGGATTCATACAGAAGTTTCATTGATTGCTGTTCATCCGGAATGAATTTTACCATTTTTCCATGTTCCATGGGAACAACATTCATTTTCCCCTCGTATTTTTTTTCAAGTTCCTTCCCTTTATATAAGCGATCGAGGAATATTGCCAGTGCTGAGACCTCGCTATGGGGCTGATTGGATATTGCAATATTGAAATCCGCAATATTGTATGCATCTATGGGAACTTTCTCGGCTCCAACAAGTACTATTATATCCTTTCCCTCAGTAATTTTTCTTATGCTTTCTATTCGATCATCAACATTTACACCATACATTGAAAGATTTACCTTTATACCTTTAAAATCCCTGAATTCTTTCTTCCAGTTTATTCCTGATTCTATTGAAAAGCTCCCACCAAAATTCTCTGTTACCTTATGCACCGTATTTTCCAGTGTTTCATCTTTTTCATCCACAAGTATGCGATCTGCACCGAATGCCCTTGAAACAAGTGCCACGTGGGTTGTTATTCTTTTATCCCTGAAGGGTCTGTGCCCAATTCTTAATACTGTAATCATGCGCCGTTTTCCATCTCGATTCTATAACCCTTTATGATGAGCACAGAGGATCTGCTGACTATGCCCTTGAGAAGCGTCTGGGAAATACTGAGCGAATCGGCAACATCACCTACAAAAACTCCGCCGTTGGTCATCATTGCCTTTATTTTATCCTCATATTCCTGAAGCTGTTCATCGCTCAGAGTGGTGGCATATATGATATCTGAAAGGTCTGCCATGGAACCTATCAGGTTGATCTGAACATTTGTATAATAGGTATGGTATGCTTTTTCCGGCCCCTTGTTACCTGTAATCCACTGGCTTTCTATCATCCTTATTTTATCCAGATAATGAAGTGATTTTTTACCCTCAACGCCATATTTTTCATCAATCTGTGGCATTGTAATCCAACCTGTGGAAAGGTCTAGGAGTAGCTTTCGTTTTACATCGGTATCGGCAGCATGGAACATAGTAACGAGCTCCCCGACATCATTTATAACCTTAATCCTATTAACCATTCTCTACCTTATTACCCAATAAAATATAATAATTTCTAAGGAGTATGAAAAACTTAATGTATAATCTATATATCAGTAATTGTGAAGAATTACAGCGGGCATATCATATTTGAGGATAATTTTCAATGGAAAGATCTTGAGAAGTATTTTCCGGATGTTTGGGAAATCGTGGAAGGTGAGTCAAAGCTCAATGCTGAAGAGAAGCAGTATGATGATATATTGCTGGAGCTCAATATGGAAGAGATAAGAAAAAACAAAAAACCCTTTGGCTACAGACGTGAAAATACAAGATTCAAAATGATTTTTCCACAGGACAAAAAGGAATTGACAATATACAGAAACATAATATCTGAGGAAATAGAAGAACTGACAGAAAAGGTTGCTCATGAAATAAGGAATAAAAAAATAAAATATACAATAGAATACGATCAGCTCCTATCCTCAAAATTAAAGAAGAAATAAATTAAGATGCAGTACAAGAAATACAAATGCCAGGAAATAAAATAGCATCCTTGAAATTTCTCCCAGGCTCCCGATTAAATCACCATTGAGCCCCTCATACTGTTTGTCCATCCCTGTTTTTATAGCATATGCTATAATTATCACACCTGATGCTATGATTAGATTATACAGGTTAAATAATACTATTAAAATCAGAGGCACCAAATTTACCCATAATGATCCGGTTCCAACCATTGACATGAACATACTTCCGATTCCATTTCCGAATGGCTTTGATATATACATGGAAAGCAGGGTTGCATACTTTGATACCAACTCACCTGCTATTATTACCATGAATCCGGACAATGGACTGAAAAATGTAAGAAATGCAATTGCAGGCACGTAGATAACGAAAACCATGCCGATGCCGCCAGATCCTGTATATTTATCCTTTATTACTCTCTGCTTGGCATCGGTACCCCTTACCATGAAGGAATCCCCGAAATCCATGATTGAATCGAAATGGTTGAACCCGTAGATTATAACTATAATGGAAACTGCCACTGCCGAGGCTATAAATGAACTGTAAGGCCTTAACAGCAGGTATGGAATGCCTGCAATTAATCCAGTGATAAGACCGGTAATGGTGAAGAAGTACATTGTATTTTTACTGATTTCATGATTACCCCTAACAGGGATTAGTGTAAAAAATGAAATTGCAGATAAAAATCCTTCAATATATTTATTCATGCATGCTTCCTTTTAGAATCTGATATTTGCCTTCCCTGAACTCCCTGTTCAGTTTGATATATTCCATTGAATTGAGATATGCCATGGTGAGGTATTTTTCACCCTCACGCTTTACCTTTCCCGGAATTCCGGCAATCATACAATTGCCTTCGGATTCAAAATTTTCAGGTATTACTGTGCCTGCCGCAACCACTGTGCCGGATTTCAGATGTGCATTGTTCAACACTATGGCCCCCATGCCTATTAATACTGTATCATCAACTGTGGCACCATGAACAATGGCATTATGGCCTATGGAAACGTTTTTTCCGATCTTTGTGCCATATTCGAGATTAACATGGACTGTTGCATTGTCCTGTATGTTTGTATTATCCCCTATTATTATACTGTTCTCATCCCCTCGAATAACAGCAGAATCCATTATTGTGACATTATCACCGATGGTTACGTCGCCTATGGCAACTGAGCTGTCTGCCATGTAAACATCCTTACCTATTTTGATCATAACTTGTAATAATGCCTGCATACATAGACTTTATGCCGTGAGACCCTGATAACTGGTATCGCTTGACGTATTTAGTCAGAAGACTCGGGATAATTCCATAATTAGTCTAGATTATATTATAAAATTTCATTGTTGCAGCTCAAACTGAAAAGATTTTTAAACATATAGTTAATACATTACAGAGGTTGGATGGAAAGCTATACTGTTAATGACCTTGCACCTGTTGCAAGGCAGATAAGAAAAGAAATTATAAAAATGGTTTATGCTGCAAAGAGTGGACACCCGGGTGGTTCTCTGAGCATAACTGATGTGCTGACAGCACTTTATTTTAAAGAAATGAATATTAATCCAGCGAAACCGGATGATCCTTCGAGGGATATACTGGTTATGAGCAAAGGACATGCTTCTCCAGCCCTTTATGCCGCCCTTTCACTGAGAGGGTATTTTCCAGCTGAACTTTTGTCCGGTTTCAGATCCATAAATTCGAAGCTTGAAGGGCATGTTCACAGGGGTATTCCGGGAGTTGAATCCTCCACCGGGTCTCTGGGCCAGGGCCTTGGAGTTGCAATAGGCTTTGCGCTTGCATCAAAACTTGATGGCAGAAACAATAGAATCTATGCCATCCTTGGGGACGGAGAAATGGAAGAGGGAAACATATGGGAATCCCTGCTTGCCGGTTCAAAGTATCGCCTGGGAAATCTTACTGCAATACTTGACAGAAACCGCATCCAGCTTGATGGATTCACAGAGGATATAATGCCCCTGGGAAACGTTGCTGAGAAGGTAAAACCGTTCGGGTGGGACGTTATTACTATAGACGGAAACAGCCTTAATGAGGTAGTCAATGCCCTGGAACAGGCAAAGAAGCCCAGGGAAAAACCACTGTTCATAGTGGCAAATACAATAAAGGGGAAGGGAGTCAGTTATATGGAAAATAACCCGAAGTACCATGGATCTCCTCCTGCAAATGAGGAGGAATATATACAGGCGCTGAAAGAAATAGAGGAGATGCAATAATGCAGAAAATAGAGAGAATGGAAAGTTTGAGAGATGCTTATGGGAATGAACTGGCTGCTCTGGGAGAAAAAAATAAGGATATAGTTGTTCTTGATGCAGATCTGTCATCCTCCACAAAAACTGGAATATTTGGCAAAAAGTTTCCTGATCGATTCTATAATATGGGTATATCTGAACAGTCCATGGTTTCAACAGCTGCAGGCCTATCACTCTCTGGGAAAACCGTATTTGCATCAACATTTGCCGTATTTCTTTCAAATACATACAATGTGATAAGACAGTCGATATGCTATAACGAGGCCCCAGTGAATTTTGTGGTGACACATTCTGGAATTACCGTTGGGGAGGATGGACCAACACACCAGATTCTGGAGGATGTGGGAATAATGTCGGGACTGCCCAATATGAAGGTGATAGTTCCGGTTGATTCGATTGAGACTGTAAGTGTTATTGATTATCTTTCGGAAAAGAAAACATCCCCTTACTATGTCAGGCTTACAAGGGAAAAGTTCCCGGTGCTCAATGAAAAAAATTATGAATTCAATGAGGGAAAATCCGTTGTATTCAGGGAAGGTTCTGACATAACAATAATGGCATACGGAATTATGGTCTCATTTGCACTCAAAGCATCTGAAATACTCAAAGGAAAAGGCATAGACGCCAGAGTAATAAATATGTCATCCATAAAGCCACTGGATCGGGCAGCCATAGTAAAGGCGGCAAAGGAAACCGGGAAAATTGTCACAGCAGAAGAACATTCTATATTCAACGGTTTGGGTTCAAGGGTTGCAGAGGTTACAGGCGAGGAATATCCTGTACCGATTCTCAGGATAGGAATGCCGGATATATTCGGAAAGAGCGGAAAGGGAATGGAATTATTTGATTATTTTCATATAGGGGTAAATGATATAGTAGAGAAAACGGATAAATTCTTCAAGAGGGAGTACATATGAAAATATTTATAGATACTGCAAATATTGATGAAATTAGGGAAGCAAATGATTTTGGGCTTATAGATGGAGTTACAACAAACCCATCTTTGATGATGAAGGCAGCAAAAGGCGGAAAGAGCTTTAAGGACATAGCCACAGAGATACTGAGAACGGTGAATGGTCCGGTGAGCCTCGAAGTTGTAGCAGAAGATGCAGACAAGATGGTGGAGCAGGCTTTGAAATTGCATGCACTGGGAACCAATGCTGTTATAAAGATACCCATGACTCTTCAGGGATTGAAGGCAATGAAGGTTTTGAGGGAAAAAGAAATAAAAGTTAACACTACACTTATTTTCAATGCAATACAGGCACTTCTTGCAGCCAGAAACGGCGCGGCATTTGTTTCTCCATTTGTTGGAAGGCTTGATGACATAGGGGAGGATGGAATGGCAATAATAGACCAGATCAAGACTGAATTCACAAATTATGGTTACAAAACAGAGGTACTGGTTGCTTCAATCAGAAATCCTGTGCATGTCCTCAGATCGGCACTCATGGGAGCAGATGCTGTTACCATACCATATGAAGTTATAAAGAAACTGGCAATGCATCCTAAAACCGATGAGGGATTGAGCAAATTTATGGAGGACTGGAAAAAGGTTTCTCCTGACGGCTCATTGCCACTATAATTTATATATTTTAAAAATTCATAAAACGTTTTCATGAACCAGATATTTTCTTGATATGCCTGAATAGATTAAGCCCAGTATCACCCATGCGATGAAACTTATGGAAGCTATTATAACAATTCTATCAATGCTTATGAAACTGCCGTAGAACACAAATGCAAGTATCACTATGGATATTGCCGGAATAATTACATCCATAGCAACGTTAAGTTTCACCTTCATTTTCTTTACTATTCCAGCCAGTGATGCGTTAGCAAACATATGGACTAGAAGTGCACTGAGTGTTGCTGCTATGCCAGTGTAAAGGAAAGCATTGAAGCCGCCCAGGGCAACAACGGATATGGCCCCGATTGCAAATGCAATTATTACCATGATTCCTGCTGCAACGTGGGGAGTCCTTCTGCTGGAATGTATGCTTGACAGGATTCCGGGAAGAACATTATCCCGGCTCATTGAGAAAACAACCCTTGACAGGGAATTAGTGAAAACAACAGCATCGGTGAACAGGCTGTTCACGAAAAGCACCGTTATTACTATTGCACCTGCAATCCCGAGATAATTTTTGGTCAGTATTATTCCCGGAACCAGTTCCTTGGAGTATTCCAGCATTCTTGTAGGTCCCCAGCCAACGGTAAAGGCATATGATGCAAGAACAAAAAATAGGCCCAGGACAATAACCGAAATAAGAACACCATGGCCTATTACCTTATTTGCATTCTGTGCCTCCTCGCCCAGTGGAGTTGCAGTCCCGAATCCGGAAAAAGCTGTATACATGAATAATACTCCCAGCATGACCCCTGTGAAGCCGTTTATAGCATATACCGGAGTGAACACGGATATAGTATTTATAGATGGTTTCGCGGTAATAATTATTATGCTGATTGCAGCAATTATGATAACTTCAATTGTAGCCATCACCATAGCATACCTTACGGAATTCCTTACACCTGAAAATGATACAAAATATCCGAATCCCAGGATGAGCACCAGTAGCAGGACCCAGGAATAGAATGGAATGATTATGCCGAATATTTCCTGGAGCAGGGCTGGGAGGAATATGGCAACGCTGAGACCTATGAATGCCAGTGACATTATCTGATACATGATATACATCCATCCTGTAAATATGCCTGCAAACCTTCCGAGACCTTCCCTGCTGTATGCATAATAACCGCCGGCTCCGGCAACATGCCGGGATATTCTGTTTATTATGAATGCGTTTATCAGAACTATAACAAATGCAACTACTGCTGAAAGTGGAAGAGACCCCAGGGCGAAAGCTGCTGAACCGGTAAGTGTGGCTACTGCTGCACCTGCAGGCGCTGAACCGGCAACTCCCTGGAATATGACATTATACATGGTCAATGAATTCTTCTTCAAACCGGTTTTCATGATTGTATATAATAATCGATTATATACGATTATCCAAAATATTTAAAATAATGATACTATTTTTCCGGCATTTAAGTATGTTTATCACTATATTTAACGGATTTTATAAAAATAACCGTTAAAATTTAGTAAAGTCTGGTGGTTTCAAGGTTTTTCATGGAGATTGCCTCAACGCCGAATTTCGTGTGTATCAGCCTGGCAAAGTCATAACATTTGTTTCCGTCTCCATGATTAATGAGTATCCTCTGTGGTTTCGGCTGCATGCCCCCTATGAAATTCAGTAATTCCCTCTTTGTTGAATGCCCGGAAAAGCCTTCAGCATTTTCCACCGACATATTGATTTCAAATTTTGTAGATTTTCCTGCGTCTGAAAGGGTTATGCTTGTTGCACCTGACTGGATTCTCCTTCCTAGTGTCCCGTCTGCCTGGTATCCCACGAATGCCAGTGTGTTTTTGCTATCAGGTGCCAGTGTTTTGAAGTATTCAAGAACAGGGCCACCGTTCATCATTCCCGCAGTTGCCAGTATTACCTTGCTCTCCGGTGAATCACATACATCTATTCTCTGGTTTCTTGTTTCTACACTGGTAAATATTGGGCTCAGGAAAGGATTTGCCCGCTTTATCATGATCTGGTCTCTCAAATCTCTGTTGAGGAATTCTGGATATGCGGCATGTATAGCAGTTGCTTCCATGATCATTCCATCCAGGTAAACCTTTGTATTCTCCGGGATCATTTTATTCCTGTATGCATCTTCCAGGACAAGCATAACCTCCTGGCTTCTTCCCACTGCAAATACAGGGACAAGAACTGAACCGCCACGGTCAAAGGTTCTGTTTACAACATCAATAAGGGTATTGGTCGCCTCATTCCTCGTGTAGGAATAATCATCCCTTCCCGCATATGTGGATTCCAGCATGAGTGTTTCTACTCTTGGAAAACGGTTTACGGCAGGATTGAACAACCATGTTTTTTCATACTTCTGATCTCCACTCAGGACAACGTTGTATAAACCCTCACCGATATGCAGATGCACTGCCGCTGATCCCAGTATATGCCCCGCGTTATAAAATGTGAGCCGGATATCAGGAGCAATATCTGCGGTTTCATTGTATTTCAGTGCTATTGAATGCTTGAGTTCATCCCTGACATGCTTTGATTCATATGAAAGTTTATGGTTCTCACTGTGCGATACCTTCAGGTAGTCATTCTGCAGCAAAGCCGCAAGATCCCTTGTGGGTGCTGTGGAATAAACCGGTCCAGTATAACCATACTTGAAAAGCAGTGGCAGCAATCCGGAATGGTCAAGATGGGCATGCGTGAGTACTACAGCATCAAGGGACGTAAATGGCTGGATTTCAGGTGCATAAAGATACGGAGCTTCCTCCCATGGATGTTCCGGGTCGTTGATATTTATCATACCACAGTCAACAAGAATTTTTGAATTGTTTGTTGATATTAAAGTGGCACTTCTACCCACTTCCCTGTGCCCGCCAAGTGCGGTTATCCGGATCCATGTTTCACCTGGCATCAGTGGAGTTGTGAGCTTTATTCCGAGATTATGCAGGAACTCCTTTCTCTCCTTTTTCACATCACGGAGGTACTCCCTGACCTCCTTAACTGTCCTTGAGTACATTGGAGGGGCCCTTACTATTCTCGGGGACCAGTTTGTTTCAGCCTTTATAGCTTTTATGATTTCAGGATTTGCAATGGTCGGTTCATCCACTTCTATTACTGCCTCCCCTGTATCAGGCTCGAAATATATATCCTGCAGACCTGCCTCGCCAGGAATGATTTCCCTTATTTTGCTATCAGCATCCTTTTCATCGGACATTATACTGGGGTCCGGCCTTATGGCTATCCTCCTCCGTAGCTCCTGGGCTATCTGACGTGCCAGGTCATCCCTGTCTGAGAATAAATTCTGGTCCTTTGTATAAACTACTATTGTGGATCCTTCGTAATCTATCTCAGTTATCTTGTTATCCGGATAAAGCCTGTCAAAAATAGACCGTGCTTCGCTTAAATAATCTCGAAAAGACATATTATAACACCTTGAACATGAAAAAATAAATTTATAAAGTTAATTTTAATTTTTTGATCCTAGACAGTATATCGTCCTCGGAAAGATAATTGAATCCTTTTTCCGGATCTATAACACCTATCTGAAGCATGTTTCCGGATGCTGAATCTCTCTGCTTTGCAACGCTTATTGCCTTTACTGCAAGGTCTATAGCATCGTCAAGCTTCATGTTGGGCTGGTATTCTGCCTCCAGTACACCGTAAACAAATGGTGATCCTGATCCTGTACTGGCATATTCATCCTCAACTGAACCGCCTGCTGCATCTATAGAGAATATATGGGTGGATTTATCATATCCACCAACAAGCAATTGAACCATATATGGATAGTACTTTGACTGGTTGAGCATATTGGATAAAAGTGTTGCTGCTGCTTCTATGGGCATATTGATTTTCCTCTGTACCCTGTAAAGTTCCATTTCAGCCCTCATATATCTTACAAGTGTCTGGGCATCTCCAACAAGGCCGGCTATGGTCATTCCTGCATATGTGTCAATTTTGTAAAGTTTCTGAGCGTTTTTATTTGAAATGAAATTGCCCATGGTTGCCCTGCTGTCGGTTCCCATAATAACGTAATTGCCTGCTGTGATTCCAAGTGTTGTTGTTCCAGTTTTTAATACTTCCATATAATCCCTCTAAACAATTATTATTTCTTAATAACAAATAATATATTTAAATTTTCTACATTACCTAATTAACCTTATGTTTATATATTTTGTTATTTAATTCAAGCATAAAAATACCCCGATATGAAGAATTTAGATCAGGATTTCTCAGTTTTATCTGATTCAAGTATACCTGATATATGCTTCAGTATTTCTCTTTCCAGTATTGTACCCACGAATTTACCATTCTTGTCAACAACTGCGACTATTGGCGGATCAGATTCCCTGAATATGCTTATAAGATGGGTAGCTGGTGAATCGCACCTTACTTTAATCGCTGGAATGATTTTCCCCTCATACACAGAAAGTGTCCTCAGCTGATTGTGCCCCAGTGTGACCATATCACTTAACATCAATTCCCCCAGAACTCTCGATTTTGAATCTGTTACTATCACAGCGCGGGCATTCAGATCAGTGCACATTTTGAATGCCAGGCTGATAGGATTTTTGCTGTTTACAGATACGGACTGGAAAGAATTTGCAATATCGCATGCTTTCAGATTTTTGAACTCTGCATTGACCATCTCCCAGACATATTTTGATTTCTTTGTTTGAACCACGGGAGCCTTTATGTTAAACATGAGAGGTATTACCAGGGTCAGCAAAGTAATCGCTATCATAATCACAGAATAATCGTACCTGCCAACCAGTGTAAGTCCAAGAGCCACTACAAGCAGTGCTGCATCTACACCGCCATTAACTGAGGTGCCCAGAGCATTCTTAATTGGATCAACATGTATGAACCTTGAAGATATCAAACCTGCAATGGGCTTGAATGCAAGGGCTATAAGGAATACAGCAATACCAAGTTCGAGTAATGTAAGATTGATTCTGACGAAATAAAGCCCGAGCCCTATAAAGAAGAGAGGTTCAAAAAATCCATATGTCAGGGTAGAGACCTTTTCCGCGACCATCGGACGTTCCCCTATGAAATCACGGAGCATTATTCCTATAAACAGTGCAACTATAGCAGAGTTGAAACCGTACAGCTGGCCGATGAATCCAAGAAGAAGTACGAAGCCGAC
>JAJZZW010000035.1 GCA_021797385.1 Thermoplasmata archaeon
TGGAGAAAAAGGATATAAAGGAAAGGACGCACTCACCGGATATGAAGATACGCTATTTTCTGTTCTTTTTCTCAGTTCTTCTATATAATCTATGGTTACTCATAAACCTGGTCAGGATCAGATCAGGATCTGCATGGATCACACTCATGGACTTAATGATAGCCATGGGAAGGGGTAAATGGGTGAGGATAATGAACGACAATGGATAAGCACAAATGCCGGGTACTATACTTATTACGGTGATGGAATGCCTTCATAGATGAAGCTATGGCCATGGAGAATATAATTCCATAATATTACATAAAAAATGGTAATTATAGTAGGTGATGTAGCTACATAAAACCCGTTTTAGCCCATACAGTTTCCCGTGATCAGGCAGAACACTGGAGATATGTAGGAATTGCGTATCACCTTAATAGACATGCGGAGAGTCTGATAAAATAGAAAGATTTATTAGAATATATATTTTAATGTTTTATGAATCTACCTGTTTTTCTATCGCATAGTGATACTGAAGACTCAATGGTTTCTGAACTCATTTCGGGCTACGAAAGGCAATATGGAGAGAAACCACCTGTAGAACAAATTGCTGTATGGAAAAGTTTGAATAAAACCATTAAAAAGGTGTCAGGCAAATATCCGTTGCTGGCGGAATTACCGATTTTTTCCACTGAAAGGGCAGATTATATTATTGTTGATACGGTTAGATCACTGGTAATTGAGGCAAAAGGGTGGCATAATGTAAAACAACTGAATGAACGGGTTGTAATAGCTGATAGTGAGGATCATATCGACCCATGCTACCAGCTTATAGGTTATTTATCCAAGCTTAGATATTTTCATTCCAGTGCAAACAATATGAAGTATAATGGAATTGTGTATATGTACAATAATAATACATATACCTCAAACAGATGCACTGTGGTCAATACACTTGATCAACTTAAAAGTGAAATTGAAAAAATTGGCCCACCCGGCAATGACCAAAATGCAGACGGCATTATTAACGGCACTTTTCATATAAATGAAGATTTAATAAGTTTATTAAAAGAAAATAATAGGGATCTTTTAAATAATGTATCTAATGTTCTTCTTGGTAGGGGCTACGGCCTTACCGAAGAGCAAACATTACTTGTAAATAAAATTATGGAAGCACTGAAATCGAATCAGGATAAAACATTTCTGGTTCAGGGTGAATCTGGGTCAGGAAAAACTCTTGTTGCAGTACAGCTTCTAATTGAGGCAGTAAGCAATCACTATAATGCAATTCTTGGATACAGGAATAACAGACTTCTAAATACCTTAAGGCAGGTACTTGAAATAAAGAATGGTACAATAAATCTGAGCTCATTAATTAGATTTTATTCAACAGGCTGGAGAAGGACTGGTATCGGTGAGGAAAATTTTGATAGTAAAATCTTCAAAGATATGGATTTAATCATTTATGATGAAGCCCAGAGAATGACAGAATCTGTTATAGAAACTACAAAAAAACGGTCCAGGGTAAAGGTTTATTTTTATGATGATAAACAGATTTTAATAGGTGACGAATCCGGAACAAGGGAGAATTTTCTAAAATATAATGGCTCGGCTATTGAAATGGGATTAAAATCCGCCTTCAGAGTGCCAGGAGAATATCTTAAATTTATTGATTATCTTATTTCTGATGGATCGAAGCCTGAAGGACTTGAATATGATATTAAAATTCATGATGACATATTACAGTTTCTGGAAGACCTTAAATCAAAACAGGCAAATAGTAAAAAGATTGCCCTACTCTGTGCTTTTACGGAATCAAGTGGCGATAGGGAAAACCCTAAAGGAATTAAGAATTTAAGAATAGGATATCCCCTACAATCCGGTTTTGACCTGTATAGAGGAATAGATGTAAATATTCCGTGGTTAATGAATGAAAAGACTGAATACCCACTGTACTGGCAGGGAAAGATTGAACCATTATCACATTGTGCATCGGTTTATGGAACACAGGGATTCGAAACTGATTACTCTGGTCTTGTCTGGGGACGGGACTTTGTATGGAGAGATGGATGGGAAATTCAATGGGAGCATATAACTGATGCAATAGGACAGAATAACTCTATAAAAAGCCTTGCAAAATCCGGGGATAGTAAGGCATATGACCTTATAAGAAATAGATATTATGTATTATTAACCAGAGGTATACTTGGACAGAGACTATTTTTCGAGGACAAACTCACAGGAGACCACGTAAAAAGTATTATAAACGATATAAATAAATAAACTCCGATTTTTCATAGAAACATCCTAAATTCCCATAGTATCAGGCACTATGATCCCGAGCTTCCAGAATAATTCTTTCTGCTTCTTTGTTGTTTCCTGTATTACAATTTCTTTCTCAAATATCTTGTGTTTCAGGTTTTTCAGTATGCCTGAGAGACTTCCAGAGATCCAATCTTTTCCTGTAAACTCATGTAAACTATGGGGGAAATAAATATGAGAAACATGGGGCCTCTGAGCGCATCCCCACTGTGTACCCTCAGTGGCAGAAGTGATAAATAATCCCTTGATAAAGAAATCAAATAGGAGATAAATTATTTATTAGAATTCCTGTGCTTCGCGATAAATTCATCCACATTCTCATTTGCTTCCTTTTTGAGCGTTGCGTGTACCATTCCATCCGGATCATCACTATTTTTTGCAAGTTTTTTCTCATATGTGGTATGTGTATGCCTGATATGTGCCCTGACTGCCAGTATTGCCCTATCTTCCATTGAAATCTGTTTTGTTCTGCCCACACGTCCGCTTCCAACAGTTGTAGCGTGTTCTGCAGCCTGAGAACAAATATTGTGTGCAAGTTTTGCATAACGTTTCGAGAAATTCAAATAGGAAAACATCAACTCTTCCATTTCATTTCTATAGTTATGCTCCCTCTTATCCCTGTATTTCTTTGATTGTTCTCTTTTTTCTTCTCTCTTTGTCCTGGACTCTATTTCAAGTTTATTTGCCTTTTTGATGTTACTTGCCGGGCAGAGAATACCCACATTATATGTATATGCCTTACGTCTGCGGAGAAGTATCCAGTGTGGTCCGAGCTTCTTCAGTGTCCTGGTCATAAATGCATTTCCGGCCGGAAAAAAATCCCATCCCCGGGGTTTAGAAATATCACCAAACTCCGGGCACCAGAACATGTCATCCTTTTCTTTAGAGTTCCATACACGCAATCCTATAATAGTTTTAACCTGTTTCTTCAACGAATGTTTATAATACATGTCAATATAATAATTTTGCTCAACGTTTCTGGCATATGCATGGTAAAAATTATCCACATAATGTTCCATAAATATCCTATTCATCCCTTTCATTTTGGTATTTGTTGTTATTCCGGCTATGACAACATTACCAAGTTCCTAGAACAATACCATAGCAGATCGGATTTTTGATGCGCCTGAATCCGTGAATTTGACCCTTGTTATTATTATGTCTCCTGGTTCAGGCATGTTCCCACCCGGAATAGCCTCCATCTTCCCATAACTCTTTCATTTTGGCTTCCTGAGCCTTCTGAACAGATATGACAGACTCTCTTGTTTCATCTTCATTTCTTATCAGATTTAGGATAATTTGGTTATATGTCTCCCCTGGGTATCTCCTGACCCGTTTAAGTGCTTCAACAACTGACTTATCAAGCTGTATTGTAGTAACCTCTGATTTAGACATTATTATTTATCTATAATTTATATATAACTCTTTATGTACGGATGCTTAATAAGTGAGAACTGTAACATGATCCAACTCTTTGCAAAGATAGATTAAGTGGACCGGCCGGGATTTGATTAAAGTTTTAAGCGAATGTATCTAATGAATCTGCCGAGAGGTCAGTAATCCAACCAGGAAATAAATGCCGAATTAGTTACCTATTCTGACGGCTTTAATCGTCTTGTTTTCCGTAAAGTTGGGTCTTCAGTGGTATTCGTGCCGTGGATATTTGCCAGAATCTCCCCACTCTTGCCGAGATAGGTATCGACCGGTAGAACTCAACAATGCATCTGGTGAGCACAATTGGTGAATGAGAAAGGGCATCTGGCATTAAGTCAATCTAAGGTTTATCCCAAGCTTCCTTGATAAATTCTCTAGGTCTTGAGCTACGTAGAAAAATGCCATCCATGCCCATTTGCCCCATCTTCTTTGCCCCTCTCTCTTCACAATTTCAACTGCTTTTCTGTTGTTCTCCGGTTTTTCCCCAAACAGGAGCTTCCCAAAAACCTCTGCCGACCAGACGTCTATAGGGAACCCGCCGTGTGGGTTGATTATATCAGCCGAATACTCGCCGATTCCAGGAAGTTCAAGCAGTCGTTCTCTAGCTTCTTCTTCTTTCATTTCATGCAATTGTTCTGCAGAGGGAAAATCGCCTGTGCACAATCTTTTCGCCATTCTTACTATGAATTTCGCCCTGTATCCAGCCTTGCATTTAGCGGCAATATCCTCTGCCGAAACTCCTGCTATTTTCTCAGGGCTAGGCCATGTCTTGATCTTCTTCCCGTCAAATTCCGCCAAATCGCCATAATTCTCTATGAAGGAATTCATCATTTCGTTGCTTCTCTTCAGAGGGGCCATCTGGAGCATTATGGCAAGCACCGCCTCCGGAAAGATCGCTATCGAGAAGGTGTCGTGCATTCCGTACAGGTCTCCAATGACGTGCGTCAGAATGCTGTCTTTATTTGAGAATTCATAGAACTCGCTTAAATCCTGATCCGCGCCCAGTGTTTTTACCAGTAACGTTTTAATTTTCTCTTTCTGGACGGGCGTAAGTTCTTTCGCTACAAAAATCGTCACGGATATTTCAGGATCGCTGACTTTTTCGTTTGAAGAGAGCCTTATGCCTAGGAGGTTCTTTTCAAGATTAGCGGCTGTCCACATGGTTGTGCCGTCATAAATCTCAAGAGGCGTGGACAGCGACCAGCCTGCTGGCTTCTTTACCGTCAACCCAAAATCATAGGGAGGCGTTGGCCTCAATTTAAATCCGAAATGATGGTACAGTTTCGACATGACAGTCACCCAATTGGAACCTAAATCAAGCATTATATTTTTCGTTCACGCCTGTTTTCCTTGCATTTCAATAAAGTTGGTGTCAACAAGACACTGAGTTCACAGAAACCGTCATGGTGAACTGAACTGGCTTGGGTCGAAGATTGTCCTAATGAAGTCGATCTTTCTCCCTGAAACGTGATACCATGAAGACATGTAGACTTTCTTCCCTTGAGCTACCATATCATAGAGGAGGCACACTTCATCCCCGTCGGAGAAGGTTTTCTTCATTTCGTATTTTCCACGGTACTGTCGTAGCATATCGACAAACTCCTTCGGTTTGCTGAACGATTCGCCTGCCGGCCCTATGATCCTGACGCTATCATTCAGGTATTCAGCAGCCGCGTTGTAGTTTTCGCTGTTGAGTGCTCTGATGTAGGAAAGCACGACCTCAGTTGAATTACTTTTTGTTTCCATACTTCTGTATTGCGGCATAAAGCTATATTGGTTTCCCTCAGGCGATGAGGAATTTCGACAGACTTTAATTGTGGGTTTACAATGTATCTTACAATCATGCATCACGCGGACGACCTGGACGTCAGGATAATCAAGGAACTGGGAGGTTCCAATCCGTCTCAATGGAATGTCAGGGAGTCCTACTCGAACATAGCTGAAAGGCTCGGAATCGATGAAGAGACTGTAAGGAGGAGACTGAAGCGGGCTGAACGTCTGGGCTCCTTGCCAGGCTGGAAGGTGATGGTCAGCCCACGCGTCTTGGATTGCAGGGCTGTCAACGTAAGCCTGAGAGTTAAGGATGAGAGAAAGAAACCTGGCGTCATTTCTGAACTCGGAGATCTGGATGGTGTCATCAAGATCCTCAACTTCCGCGGGGATGAACTGCTGCTAACTCTATACTACAGCAACGATGACTCGCTTAAGAATAAGTTGGATCTTATTGCCTCAATCTCCGACTACCCAAACCCCATTGTCTGGGAACTTGTTTTCCCTGAACCACAGGTCAACGTAACAGTGCCCGACTGGAAGATAATCGAATCCATGCTCGAAGACGCAAGGAAGAGCCTCAATGGCGTATCCAAAGACGTTGGATTATCTGTAAGGACGATTGAAAGGAGACTTAACAAGTTGACAGAGGGCTATGCGGTGTATCTTCAGGGAACACCCAACTTCAATAAGTTTGCAGGGTTAAGTTGCGTGTTCATCGTGTTTTGCCCAGACGAAAAGGAGAAGCGCACCGTTGACAACACCATCCTTTCCAGGGCGAGGAGAATTGAACTCGCAAATACTAGCTCGAGGCAGTATTCAATTTTTGTGTCCCTCTTTGACAATCTCGCCGAACCCGATGATTTTGTCGGCTGGATCAGCGGTCTCGAGAGTGTGAAAAGTGTGAGCATGGGCATAATGAAGGATCTCATTGTTATACAGAAATGGATGCGAGACGAAATCATCAAACGTCAATTTGCAAAATAAGCGCTTCCAGTGCATTATGATCGAAGGTTCAAAGAATCCATCCTAAGTGAGAGTCCCATTTATGTAGACTGATGCTTGAGCACGATAGTCAAGGACTGGCCCATACTAATGCCTTTTTATTCAAATAGATTGATAGAATGGACCGGTCGGGATTTGATTAAAGTTTTAAGCAAATACTACTTTTCGTCAAGAATATTAGCCTTATACTCCTCATAAAAACTACCTGTGAATTTAAAATTGGTTGAAGAAACAAAATTACCTGCTGTATAACTTTGAACAAGCTTGGGCCACTGGTCCCAGACAATCCTGAAAGCTTTCTCCCAATTCTCCACCTCTGCGTCCGTTTGGTACCACACATCGATTATTAAATCTCCCTTTACATTTCTTATTAGAGGTAATTGAGTAAATCCAAGAATTTTGGTTGTTGAGGACTTTGGCATTATCACGAACGACGGAGATATTGTTTGGAAGTCGTCAAGAGCCATTATTCCTGTAGGAGTTGGTAATCTGATAGATTCGAAGCCTATTGCATTATGAAAGATGGATTCTTTGTTTACCACAGCCTTGAATCTAACCGACTTAGCCTTGCTCCCGCTGTTTATCGCAGTAAGGGGGACCACTATGCGGTCATTGGTTATGTTTATTGCATTACCGTCAGAAGTTGCATAAGCTTGTGCTCCGATAAAATTTGTAGTTGGAAATGTAAGTTTTCCCTTTGAAAACAAGGAAAAATACATAGTAAGTAATGAAATTATTATCGATCCAATCGCTACTGTAACGGTTATCCAATCCAACATACCAACTACATAATGAGTACCGTAATAAATAGTATTCGATTAATAGATTAAGTGGACCGGCCGGGATTTGGACCCGGGCCCTCTTGCTTGCGAAGCAAGCGATCTACCGCTGATCTACCGGCCCTAATTGATTTCACTACCGATATAGGTTAACCTTGCAAGAAGTGCATCCATCTGAATATTATCGGTTCCGCCTTCAACTATCCTGAATTCAGCCTCTGCAAGTGCCATAATTATTTCCAGTTTCTGTTTTGGGGCTATCTGCTCGTTTCTTATTGATGAATGCATGCCCTTTATTATATCTATTCCTGATAAACCAAACTCTATTAACATCTTATCAAGATAATTCCTGGCATCGTTGAAATTGCCTTCCAGTGCCATGGTTATAAGGCTTTTATACTGATCTTTATTCACCTCACCGGATATTTCATATATTGATGTTGGTGTTATTTTACCTGATGACCTGACAGCCTGTAAAATATTTATTGCTTTTCTCATATCGCCATCAGAAATTTCACATATGGCATTCAGTGATTCATTATCTATATCAAATTTTTCATTTTCTGCTATGTATAGCAACCTTGATTCCATACCATCCCTATCAACGGGTTTAAATCTAAAAATGACACACCTTGATTGTATCGGTGGTATTATCTTAGATGAATAATTACATGAAAAAATAAATCTTGTTGTATTATAAAACATTTCCATGGTTCTCCTCAAGGCTGCCTGTGCGTCCCCGGTTAAATGGTCTGCCTCATCAAGAAATATAATTTTAAATCCTAAATCATTTGATGGCCTGATCTTTGCAAAATTTTTGATATTATCCCTTATAACATCTATACCCCTATCATTGGATGCATTTAATTCCAGGAAATTATCCTTCCATGCATCACCGAATAATGACATTGCAAGTACAATTGCAGTTGAAGTTTTTCCTGTACCCTGTGGACCGGCAAAAATTAAATGTGGTATATTTTTTTCGTTTATATATCCAGTTAACCTGTTTATGTTTTCATTTTCACCCATTACATCAGATAATTTTGCTGGTCTGTATTTTTCTGTCCATATATTTAACATACCATCCTAATAATTACAATCTTTATTTAAAATTATTGAATTTTTATTTATTATTTACAATAATTTATATTATTCAAATAAAAATCTAGTTTAAATACAAAGTTTAATAAAAACATTGCAATAGCTCTTTATGAAAAAAATTGTAGTTCTTGCATCCGGCAACGGAACAAACTTTCAGGCAATAGTTGATGCAATTGATAACGGGGTAATAGAGGATGCAAAAATAAGTAAATTAATATGCAATAATAAAAGGGCAAATGTAATGCAGAGGGCGAGAGACAGCGGTATATTACCTGTATTAATTGATACAAAAAGCAGTAATTATAATGATATGTTATCTGAAATAATATCTGGTGATGACCCTGATTTAATAGTTCTGGATGGTTATATAAAAATACTGCCGGAGTTTATTATAAACAAATTTATGTATAAAATAATAAATATACACCCATCATTATTGCCTGCATTCGGTGGAAAGGGCTATTATGGTAGGAAGGTTCATGAGGCTGTTATAATGTCGGGCACAAGATTTTCAGGATGCACCATACATTTTGCAACAAATGACGTAGATAATGGTCCAATAATAGACCAGAGGGCCGTAACCGTTGATGATTATGAAACACTCGAAACACTGGAAGAGGAAATACATATAGAAGAGCATAAATCACTGGTATTTTCAATAAATTTAATACTGAAAAATAATTATGAAATAAAAGGAAAAAGGGTTATACATAAAGTATAATTCCATAATATAAAATATATACAGCAAAGATGAATATTATGGCAGCTGAAACAATTTTAATATATCTTTCATATTTATATCCAAATCTATTTATTGTGTATGGAAATAAAAAAATCCATATTATGATTCCTGAGAATAATCCCGCAATTGATAATATTGATAATTCCCTCAGTAAAAAGAATCCTGCGGTGAGCCACCATAATATCTGGAAGGGATTAGTCAACCCCATTGATAATCCTATGAAATAATTGCCCTTTTTTGATTTTACTGGCATTCTTGATTTTAATACGGCATATCCGAGATATAACATAAATAATCCACCTATGATATATATAAATTTTAATATACTTATATTTATATAATTTTTTAAAAAGTAAATAATTAAAAAGAAGGTAAAATCTGCACTCATTGCTCCTGCACCGACACTTGTACCGTGTAATTTAGATTTGAGTGATTCGTTTGCTATCACGGAATTTACAGCGCCTGGTGGTCCAGCCAGTGATAAGCCCAGAACTATGCCTAATAAATATGAATAAAATATCACAGTGGTTTATATAATAAGTATATTTTAAATTATTTTATTAAGTTCATATTTTTTAAAACGATGTAACCTGCTGCTATATCCTCAAGTCCTATGCCCATGGACTTAAAAACCGTTTTGCCTGTTTTATATTTATCCATATTTATTATGAAATCCTTTAATTCTATTATTTTATTTTTATTATTCATTTCAATTATTTCAGCTGATTCTTTCATTGATTGTTCTAAATGTTCTGCTATAACAATGTCTGAATTATCCATAACATCACCGGCAGCCTCCCTTCTTTTTGGCAAATTTGATCCTATTAAATTTATATGGTAATGGTCAGGTAACATTGAATAATCAAATATGGGACTAACTGAATCTGTTATCGACGTTATAACATCTGATTCTTTAAGTATCGATAGGTCCCTTACAGCTTTTATATTTAAATTAAATTTCTTTGAAAATTCCAGTGCATGGTCATAATTCCTGGAATAAACGTATGCATTACTGAGGTTATATATCGATAACATTGCTTTTAACTGTGTTTCAGCCTGAAAACCTGAACCTATTAGTGTAAAATTTATATTTTTCTTCTTTATTAGAAGTGATGTAACCATTGCGGATAATGCCCCTGTCCTTATCTGACCTAAAGTATTTGCATCGAATATATACACCTTCTCTGGATCGGAAACGTCAAAGATCACCACCATAAATCTTACACCGTTTTTTGATGCAACGTATGTTTTTAATCCTGCAATATTATATTTTTCATAGTATGCGGGCATTGTATTGAATATCATTCCATTATTAAATATTCTATCTCTTGCACTTGCATTAGATTTTTTATTCCCGTATGAAATAAATGCATCCCTTAACTCATCTATGCACTGCTTCATATCAAGATTTTTCCTTACATCCTCATCGGTTATATAATAAATCATTATTGATTATTACCTATTATTATTAAATATTTATAGATTAAGATGATATTAAAATAATGATAAGAGTGGGATTAATTATTCCGGCAAATAATGTTGCTATGGAATATGATGTGTATAGACTATCACCGGATAATATCAGTTTCCATTCAACAAGAATGAGACCATCAAGAGGCTGTGAGCCAGAGGATCCGGAAAGATTTAGAAGGGAATTAAAGGAAACGTATAATTTATTAAGGAATGTATCAGATATCGTTGTATATGGAAGAACATACGGTACACATAAAAACATTGATATTATAAATAATGTAATAAGGAAAAAACTGGTAATTCCTGAATCCGCTGTTATGGACTATTTAAGGGATAACGGGATAAATAAAATGTTTATAGGAACGCCATATATAAAGGATAGAACCCTTGAGGAAACTGAATATTTTATGAGTAATAATTTCACTGTGTGCGGTTCTGATGGCTTAAATAAAATATATGGCCTGGATATATCAAATACAGGTGAAAATGAGGTAATGGAATTATTAAATAAAAACAGTGGCAAAATAAAAGAGGCCGGTGCAATATATCTGGCATGCACAGCATTGCCGACATATAATGTTCTCAATAGAATAAAAATGAGATATAATATACCGGTTATATCGGAAAACTCTGCAGTACTGTATAAAATATCAAAAATATTGAATTATAATTTTTTTATACCGGGAATCCGGTAAAAGCAATATTTTAATCTAATTTAAATTTATAGCCATATTCTATTACACCATTTGTCCCATCTTCCCTGATTTTCCTGAATGCCATATGTACTTTTTTGCCTATATTAACGTCGTCCGGATCACAGTCAACAATCTGGGCTGTTATTACTGGCCCCTCATCAAGCTTTACCAGGGCAAGAAGGTACGGTACCTGCCTTTTAAATGCAGGAGGTGCGTCATGAACCGTTGTATATGATAAAATTTCCCCATTGCCGGAAAACTTTACCTTCTCCATTTTGCCTATTGATTCCCTGTGGCAGTGCGGGCATATATCCCTTGGAGGAAAATATGATTCCCCACAGTTATTGCATTTAAATCCTATCAGATTATACCTGTATTCTGTTTCTCTCCATATCCTTGATAATTCTGTCATATTACTCACCTAATATATGTACTACTGATGATGCCCCGGTACCCGCCATATTATGCAACAGTGCATATCTTGCATGCTTTATCTGCCTTTCTCCAGCCTTTTCCATTAACTGCTTATACGCATCGACAACCTGGCCTATACCAACAGCCCCATATGGATCGCCCTTTGCCTTTAGGCCGCCAGAGGGGTTTACCGGCAATCTTCCATTTAATTTAATATCATCATATACTAAATTTTTTGCCTTTCCTTTTTCTGCAAATCCAAGATCCTCCAGCTCCAGTAAACCATAAATTGAAAATGAGTCGTGTACCTCCATAAATGAGATATCGTCCCTTTTTATTCCTGCCTTTTTAAATGCTTTCTCTGCTGCAAGCCTTGTTGATTTCAGGGTGTATATCGATTCCCTTGAACCCACAGATAGATAATCTTCGGCAACAGCCGAACTTAAAATTTTTACGCCCTCCTTTTTATTCTTTTTAACAAAATTTTCCGATGCAAGAACTATAGCAGCTGCACCATCACTTACCGGTGAACAGTCCATCATGTTCAGTGGGTCTGCTACCGGTATTGAATCCATAGCCTGCTGGACAGTAAGTTTGTTTCTGTACTGTGCATCGGGGTTTTTCGATGCATTTAAATGGTCATTGACTGAAAACATTGATAATGCTTCTTTTTCCACATTGAAATCGTTCATGTATTTTCTTGCTATTAATGCAGCCATTGCAGCCGGTGTTGCACCGAAAAATGCCTCCCATTCACGGTCGAGTATGGATGACATCTTTTCAAGTATGCCTGACCCGTGGATATCCGTCATCTTCTCAACACCACCAACAACTACTAAATCATATTCCCCTGATTTTATGGATAGATATGCCTCCCTAACGGCGGCTGCACCTGAGGCTGTTGATGCCTCAACCCTCAATGCCGGTATTCCTTCCGTTGATAATCCGGAAAAATCTGCTATCAGTGCTCCTATATTTTCCTGTTCGTTGATTGTCCCTGCCAGACCGTTCGCACCGTATATAGCATCTATGTCCCTTGAATATATACCTGCATTTTCTATTGCCTTTAAACCGGCTTCCACTGCTAAATTTCTTAATGATTTATCCCATAATTCCCCAAATTTTGTTTCCCCTGCACCAATAATATAAACATTATTCAACACTATCACCTGTAACTATTATCTTTCTGAATTTCGTGTACATACCATAATCTATAAATTTAACCTTTTCAATTAGTTTCTTTACCGTGGGGGCGTTATCCCTTTTATAATCCTTCATTTCACCTGTTACTGTAATATCAAAGGCATCTGACCCGGCTCCTGAACCGAACGACACTGCTAAAATTCTGTCCTCTGGTTTTGATTCATCTAGAACAGCGGATAAACCGGTCATCATTGATCCGGAATATGTATTTCCAATATATGGCGTTAATAACCCTGTTTTATACTGATCCTCGGTAAATCCAAGGATTTTTGCGGCTCTTGATGGGAATTTGCCATTTGGCTGGTGGAATACCACATAATCATAATCACTACTTTTTGTATCCATTCTTTCCATCATTGCCTTTGATGCGGCTATCACATGCTTGAAATATCCTGGCTCTCCTGTAAATCTTTCTCCATGTTTTGGATATGGCTCACCCTCCCTTCTCCAGAAATCCGGTGTATCCGTAGAAACAGATAGGGTATCGTTTATTTCTGCTATTGTATTATTTTTACCAATCAGCATGGCAGTGCCCCCGGCAGACGCTGTATATTCCAGGGCATCACCCGGTGCTCCCTGGGATGTATCTGAACCTATAGCAAATCCATATTTTATAAAATTTGAATCTACCATTGCCTTCACATTCTGCATGCCTGCCGTTCCTGCCTTGCATGCAAATTCATAATCAGCGGCAAAGTATTCAAGTGGCATGCCTATTGCTGCCGCAACAATTGTTGCTGTTGGCTTTACAGCATATGGGTGCGATTCTGAACCAACGTATATTGCCCCAATTTCTTCAGGATTTACATCCATTCTTTTCAGTGCATTTCTTGCGGCCTCAACCGATATTGATGCAATGGCTGCA
>JAJZZW010000036.1 GCA_021797385.1 Thermoplasmata archaeon
AATGCACTATTTATCACATCCTGATTCAAATATGCCCTATTAACAAGTATATGTGTAAGATTGGATCCGGAAATAGTATCATTCGTGAATATATAGTTCTGTGGGGTTGAATTTGCAACACTTGAATCGTTCATATCTTTAATGTAATTTGGTGAATAAGGACTTACAGTAGTATTACCTGAAGACTGTGGAATAAACGCACCCATAAAAGAAGCTGAAATGAAAATGGCCGCGACAATTACAGCAATTGCAATTATCATAAATTTGTATCTGGTTCTAACCATAAATAGATATTATACTGGTCTATTTAACCATTTATATTTTACGGGAAATAAAATACATTAATAAGAATCATGCACCCTTACGGGAATATGAAAAATTCATGCTCATAGATAATTTTTAATATTAATGAGGGTTTCATTATCTCCAGGTATGGAGAATAAAAATCCCCTGAATTTATAGCTGCTCAATTGTTGCATGAGGTAGTGCAGATCATTCAGGTCTACAGCTGGCTGGTGTATTTTATCAACTATAGGCTCATTCTTCTCCGTTCTTATTATTATGTAGGGAATTAGTTTTTCTGTATTTATTTGGTTTAATATAGCAGTTTCCCCGAAGTTTACTACAAGAAAAATATTCGCTTCACTATTTATCCTTTTTTTTATATCTTCTATGGATTTTCTGAAGCTCAGTATAACACCAGCTTCAACCCCTCTTTTTATTGCAAGCTTCATGGCACCAATAGAATCTATTTCATTGAACTCTTTTCCAAATCTCGGCTTATCACCCTGTGTAAATATCATTGATGCGTTGATAGCCCTAGCGGCAGTTATAATAGAACGTAATTTCAATTCGTTTATGTCCTTTAAACGTTGGTTCATTATTATTTCCTTATGCTGAAATATTTCCCTCACTATGTAACCGATAAGCTCCGGTGGCATTGTAGGATATCCGAGAGGATTATCCGGTATATTGAATCCGTCAAAATCTGCCAGTTTTTCTATTTCCCGTTTCACATTCTCCAAATTCCTGGACGGATAAATTTCAGCATATATCTTCATTAAACTGGAAAAGACTTATAAAATAAAGAGTTTTTCATTACTTTCCAGATTTTGCCGTTTTTGTCATTTTTAATTACTTGCATTAATTAATTCCATCAGATTCTGGACTAATTTTTATATATGATTGAAATTCCATTTTATGAGAGAGGAATACAGCTATGGAATTGTAATTTTATCAAGATTTCAGGGAGAATATAAATATCTACTGCTCAAGAGGGCTGAAGGATGGCTTGATTTCCCCAAAGGCCATATTGAAAAAGGTGAAACCGGAGTAGATGCTGCAATAAGGGAGACCATGGAGGAATCAGGGATAAAAGTGGATGAAAAAAATTTGATTCCCTTCTTCCATTATGATATAATATACAGATTTACATATAATGCAGTAAAAATACTGAAACATGTAAGGATGTTTATGTCTATAGTATCCGATAATTCAGAGGTAAAAGTATCGCATGAGCATAGAGGATACATATGGCTCAATTATTCCGAAGCCATGAAAAATCTTAACTTCGGCAATCAGAGGGAACTCCTAGAATATGCTAACTCATACTTAATAAAATATCTCAGTATGGAATCCCTGAATTCGGAATACCGGAATATACCAAAAAATGGGAAATGGAATTTAAGCATAAATTTTGTCCCTGGGGAAGGAAATTTAAATTCAAGGATATTCTTTATCGGGCAGGCACCGGGGAGAAATGAGGATATACAGAAAAGGCCATTCATCGGTAGAAGTGGGAAACTGCTTGACAGCCTTATTGATGGCATAGGACTTCATAGAGAGGATGTTTACATAACCAGTGTAGTACAGTTTTTTCCGCCGGATAACAGGGTACCGACCGATGATGAAGTTGCCATCTGCATGCCATTCCTGAAAAAGCAGATAGAGATCGTGAATCCACAGATCATTGTGCTCCTGGGTGCAACAGCAGCAGATGCACTTCTTAATTTAAAAGGCATCACAGCATATCACGGGAAAATAATTGAAAATAAATATCTCGTCACAGTACATCCTGCAGCTGCGCTCAGAAATCCGGCAAACCTTGAGATCATGAAATCTGATTTTAATGTACTGGATGAATTTCTCAAATCACATGGGAACTCTTAGTTTCACGTCCGTAGATTAAATATATCAGCCCTCCAATAAATCCCGCCAGATAAACCATAAGAATAAACCATGCATATAGACTAACGGTGGCATTGACGAGAATGAAAATAAACGCGATGTAGAGTGTATAACCTGCAAGTCTAACACCGCCAACACCTCTTCCCCTGTACCGGCTGGTAAAATTTTCTGGTTCCAGAAGTTCTCTGGATGCCCAGGCAATCTCACCGAACACGGAACTTATGGCAAGCATGATCAATAGCAGGTAGAGGTTTGATATCACATCGTTAAAGAATAATAATAGTATCATCCATGAACCAAGAAGACCGGAAAATCCTATCATGGATATAGTTTTTCTGCCCGACCTGCCTATAATAAATCCGCCTGCCACACCCGTAATTGATTCAGCCAGTACAGAAAAAAATATAATCAGGTCTGTATACTGTGGAAAATGAAACGGCCCCAGTACCAGATCTGAAAATGCGAAGCCAACAATAATGGCTATACCCATGAGTGATAGTGCAATTACTTTTATTGCATCTTTTATATTGAATTGTGCCTGATAAATATTTTTTCTCTTCTTCCATAAAAGGCTTTCTTTTATTCTGTACCGTGCAAGCAAGGATATCATGCCTCCTATTATTGCAATGCATACAAGTGCAATTTTCTGGACAAAAATGGAACTTGAAAGCAATAAAAAGATACCGGCCATCAAGGTTATTCCGATATTAGCCATGTTAGAAGATTCTACTATTGCAGCTCCCCTGTACCTCGCTGGAAAATATTCAGACATCAATGAGAGTGATACTGTCTCATCACCACCGAGTCCGAATTCCGCGATAAACACCAATACAATCAGGGCAATATAATTATAGGTAATACCAATGCCCGCTAGACCGGCAACAGTTAACATTAAGGTTATAAGGTAACTTTTCTTTCTGCCTGTTTTATCGGATAGTATTCCCATAACAATATTTCCAGTCATTAGCCCTGCAGGTGCAGCACCTATAATGAGATAATATGCAGAGGTAGGAACAAAATACCATGTGGTTATAAGGGGTGCTATGCTGAGGGCAACTCCCCACATTAAAAATGATACTGATACTGTAAAAAAAATTGTCCAGTGCCTGCTATCCCATGGTGATGTTGCTATATAATCTGCAATTTTTATATTATTTTCTGTATCATATTCCAACTCTATCCCTCCGCCGGTATTATCCGGATCAGGTTCATGGGGTCGATCCTTATCCTCTCAGCTCTGAGCTCCCCCTGCCGCAAAAACATTGCTGTAGAATATTTAAAAATTGTGTAAGGAGAGATATTTTTCAGTCTCATGACTAGACAATGAGTTTTAATTCAAAACCCGCAATGGTTACTATAATACCCACGGCCACCATCACAATAATCCAGAACCTTGCCCTTCCAGCTGTAGATTTGCTTATAAAAAGTCCGAGTATGGCAAGGGATGTATATGACAGTGAAAGTGGTATAATTTCATTTCCCCTGACGATAAGCGATGAAGATAATGGAATCAATGCCCCTAAAAACCCGAAAAAGGCTGCAATAAATGCTCCAAGCAGCGATTCTATGAATATTTCAATGCCCAGATGACCTCTCAATAAATAATCTGTAGATTTTAGATTTAATTGAAGTGCAGTTCTATGCAGTTCCTCATTTAAACCGGCATACTGTGCAATAAAATAACTGAATGCACCCGCAAAAGCGGACCCGAAGGAAATCTTAAAAGCCTCGAATATATCTATGGTGCTTTTTCCGATAATTCCACCGGATGCAAGTATCAGGGCAGTGATTATACCATCTGAAAGGCCTATACTAACAGGAAATATATATTTCTTATTCATTTTATAATATGTTTTCCGGTAATAACCTCATCTATGGAATGTATAGCACAGCCCATATCCTCTATAACCTTTACAAGATAATTATAATTAATATTCAAACCTTCAACAGTTATGCTTGTTCCCATGGTTTCCATATCCATCTCTGTAACAGTTATCTTTACAGCATCTACACCAGGCACCTCTTCTATTGACCCTGCAAGTTCAGTAAGTGTCGGTCTGTTCAATCCTTTATCAACGTCCAGTAAAATTCTCCTCAGATTCATAAGTTTATCAAACCTCGAAGTAATTTGGCTATTGGCCACATCCTTCCATTTGTATCATTATATAATTATTATTTATTAAGCTTTTCTGATTTTACCTTATAAATATTATTTTTCTATATGTTTATGCAGTGGTGATACCTAAAAATATTAAAAAGTAAATATATTTTCATTTTAAATTTATACAAGTGAAACAATTATAATTATCAGTATGAAGGCAGCTATCATGTATGCAATATATGCTGATATAGAACTGTTCATGATTTTGTATGCTGTAAATTTTGCAAAATTTCTATAAGCCTTAGCGATATTTATCATGATCAACCAGAAGATATCGACAGTTTCTACTCTGTTTTCATCTGTGCTTTTAGTCCTGAGCACCCTTTTAAGGATCAGGCGGATGTTATTAGAATATGTGGATGAATTATAGTATTCTCCATGTTCTACTCCACCGTTCCAGCGATTGGCAATTCTGGTTTTTGGCCTTCCAAATACGAGAAATATAATTACCGTAAACACCGTCAATAATATAACAATGTAAAGCGGTGTTATAAGCCCGAAATCAGAGACACCAAGCCTTGATTCAATCATAAATCCATTGAATACAAGAACAGAGGGTATGCCTGATATATAGTTCTTACCTACTATCAAAAATGATACAGCAAATAGGAATACAAGTGTTATCCCTGTTCCCAGTATAGTATAATTCTCCAGATTTTTTCCACGGGATTTCCTGTGGCTATCGGTGAAATAGAAAATTTTCAGCATTGCAGCGGTGGCGAATCCCTCCCCCATGGCAATAAGGGATCCAGCTATGATCGAAGCAATACCAAGTGGCCCGTACAGGTAGGCACCCATGAAAAAGGATTCCAGTACCATCCACGTTCCAAGACCACCAAGTGATGGGAATAGCCCGGAAAGCGAAGACATTGCAAAAAATTTGCCTACCTGATTAACAGTGTCCTTGCCTCCGTTAACTGCACTGAAATATTCAACACCTGTATGGCCAATGGATATAAACAACCCGGTTTTTGCTATTGAATGAGCCATGGCAAAAATGGCTATGGAAATAAGGATAAATTCTTTTAATACACTGTCATTGACAGCTACAAAAAGTCCTAATGCTGCCATCAACACTCCATTATTTTCTATAGTACTGAATCCTCCCAGGGATTTCATATTTTCAGATATGTATGCATAGAGTGCCCCGAAGAGTACAGAAATCACACCTATAATAATGAATAATATGCCTATATCAATGGAAACCGGAGAAAGCAGTGCTATTTTTAAAATTCCATATACACCCATGAGGGTCATGGTTGCACTGAAAATTGCGGATGAATTTGCCGGGGCACTGCCATGGGCAATGGGAAGCCACTCACTTATCATGAAGGGCGTCAACCCCATTTTAGACATGGCGCCTATGGCAAATATGAGTAAAACCATATCATTGGAAAGTCCGGTAAAATTGAATGTGCCCGTATAGTAATAGGAAAGTACTGCAGCAGTTATGATCAGTACGGTGCTTATTTCAGAAAACAGCATGAATATATAGGCTTCCATGTCATTTTTCTTATTTATTGCCACGGTTAAATAGGCAGGTATCGACATTATCTCCCAGCCTGTTATAAATACCAGGAAGTTATTAGCATACAGTATTGTCATCATTCCGGCAATGGTCAGTATGAACAGTGGTGCAAGCCATCTTCCATATTTCTTTGAATATGAAATAGAGAACACCGATGTTATTATCCATACGATGGCTGCTATTAAGTAAAAGTATGTTATATAATCAAAAATCCTGAACGTGAAAAGGAAAAACAGTACTGAAGCTATAGCTGTAATTATGTAACCCGCGGTTCTGTATTTTATTGAAATCAGTACAGCAAGGAAAATTGCCATGAGCGGTATATAGTAAGATATCATCTTTTATCCCTCGCTTCTATTATTGCATTGAGGATTGATGCCGGTGTCGGAGGGCATCCTGCAATATGGATATCATATTTCTCCATGGCTTCTCTGCCGATAATTCCACCTGAAAGTGCGCATGCACCAAGTCCTATGACAATTTTCGGTTCAGGCATGGCATCATAGGCCTCCTGAAGAACTCTCTCCATTCCATCAGTATGAACACCCATAACTACCAGTGCATCAGCATGTCTTGGAGTATTTGCCATAAAAATTTTGAACCTGCTGGAATCATACTGTGGTGAAAATAAGGAGGTAAATTCAACATTGCAGGCACCACATGTTCCGGAGTCCACCGGATAAATATACAGGGATTTTTTGAATATGTCCGGGACAAGATGCTGAACAGAATATGTTTCCTGTTTTCCTGTTGGCTTCAGGTCGCACTGCCTGCAGAATATGCATTTATCCATGTCCCAGTTGCCATTCCTGAGTGCCTCCGTTGGGCACTTATAATCACTAACTCCCTCGAGTATAGAAGGATACATAACCTGGTACTGATCCAGTTTCTCCGTCTTTATCCTCTTTCTGATGCCGCTGATGAACCAGTTCACTGAAACCCCACCTCCAGTTCCGATATCCAGATGCCGAAGCTTTCCCATACAAAAAAGAAATCTGTGAAAATATTGCCGCTTTTCAGTCCATATCTGAAATTTCTCATATTGAGATACGATGGTGAGCACATCTGTATATCAATCAACCTGCCTTCATTTATGTTCACATAATAAAAGAGGTCGCCGGCAGGTGATTCTATCCTTGCAATGCCCTCACCCGTTCCGTTCAATTCCATTCTATGCTTTCTGTAACTTTTTTTAATATCGTATGATTCTATTATATTTATGGACTCAAATATCTCTTCCGCCCTGACCAGAAATCTGGAAAACGTATCACCACTGGTTTCCATTACAGTACTGTATTTTCCATATATTAGAGACTCGGAGTCCAGTCTGGCATCGTACCTGAAGTTTGCCGCACGTGCTGCTGGACCTGTTGATACAGGATTCAATAGAATTCCATTTTCCTGTAGCCTGTCCAGGAATATTTTGGAGGAAAGCAGGCCATTATAAATGGATCTGAACTGTTTCTCAATGGAACTGAGTGATATTCTGGAAAAATCCCCATCAATGGAGTTTATGCCATTTACAGAAAAATAATATCTGTGACCGAAAGCACTGGAAATTATTCTTGCAACTTCCTCCCTTAATAGGAGAAGCTGTTTTTCAGGCACGGCAAATCCAGCAGATTCACATAAGCCTTTTATCACATCGATATTTGACCTTATTCTCTCCAGTTCAATTTCTACAATTCTCGCATCATTTAAATCCCCATTCTCAACATTCAGGGCATCCTCCACGGCCAGTGCATAAGCTATGCTGTGTGATGCTGAATGAAATCCGTTGATCCTTTCCACTTTCAGCATCGCATCTGAAATACTATCTCCCGTTATTTTTACATTCCTTCTTTTAAAACCTGAATTTATTATAACATCCCTTATAGATTCACCGGGTGTGAGGAGCCGGAAATTTACGGATTCCCTCAGTCCTCCTGCGGATGGACCATAATTGAAATAGATTTCCCCCTGGGTTCTTTCTTCATGATCATCTTCATCTTTACCTATTCCGGTAATCGTTGAGGTGTAAATATCGTATTTTTCAGTTCTTCCGATATATCTTCCAGTTTTATCTCCGAATTTATAATATTTCATGATACACCACCAGGAATACAATTCCTATGAATATAGATATAATTGCTGCTATAAGGGGTATAATAGTATTAATTCCTGACTGGCTGTATTCTGATTTGCCCCTGAACAGCATTTTCGATACATTGAAGTTTATGGATACAAATGCGAGGAACAGTGAAAGTACTATTATCCCGAACTGTGCATAGAAATGTATGGACAGCACTGAATAAAGTATCAGAAATTCACCGAAGAATGTTCCGAAGGGGGGTGTTCCGGTTACGGCAAAGGACGATAGTAGCATTGAAGCCGCACTTGCTTTATTTCTTATTAATCCACCAACACCGTCAATTGATTTCGTGCCGGACATCTCATAAACATTTCCTGAGGAGTAAAAGGCACCGGCTTTTCCGAAACTGTGTGAGAGGAGAAGCAGGAGGGAACCCACCAGGCCTGCGAAGGTAAAGGTGCTCAAACCTATGAGTGCGATGTTCATATTTTCCATTGTTGAATATGCAAACATTCTCTTGTAGTTTCTCTGGTATCCCAGGAATATGGCTGCAAAAAGCACTGAAATAGTTCCAGCCCAGATAAATATTTCTCTCATAGGATATATTTCATAAATTCTGTAAAGTACATACAGTGCCACAGGCAGTAATACCCCGGAGAACATTGCGCTGACAGGTGCAGGTGCCTCGCTATGGGCATCGGGAAGCCATGTGTGCACAGGAAAAACACCGACTTTCGTGCCGAACCCAACCAGGGCAATTCCCACTGCAAGCCTGACTGCAAGGCTATCCCTGATTCCTTCAGATAGAATTACGGTAACGGTCAGTGTCCCGAATGCATAGTATATCAGTATAACAGATATGAAGGCAAATGTAACACCAGCGGAAACTATAATTATATACCTCCATGTTGCTTCCAGTGATATATCTGATTTCTCTGTTATTAGGAGCAGGGCAGATGATATTGTAGTTGTTTCTATTCCAACCCACATGAAACCATAATTATTTACCATGAGGGCAAATTCCATGGCAACATAGAAAAATCCCATGAGCATGTAATAAACATTTTCAGAAATTCCCTTATTCCCTATATTGTGAATATATTTTCTGGAATATAGCAGGGACATAAGATAAATAGAGCTTACCATGAGAATGAATATGTAGGTAATATGATCAATGAAAAAGAATCCGGAATTGGATAAATCAAAATAAAGCGGGATAAGCAGGAATAATTCAATAATTGCCCCTATTATGCTGGTTATCTTTATATTTTTATAGAATGCCATGGCAATCAATGGTATAATCAGTATGAGTATTTCATAAATCATCCTCTCAACTCCTCCACGGGTTTATGCTCGGTTTTCTCGATACTGATTATTGAAAAAATCACAACCAGTATCAGCACATCCAGAAATACGCTGCTTTCTATTATTATGGGGACAGGAAGAATAAAGGTACCCATGAGTATCAGCGAATTTTCTTCCTCGATATAACCCAGTATCTGTGCAATAGTTCTCCTCCTGGATGCAATAATAAAAAGCCCCTGGAAGAAAAGTAACAGGGGGAATAGTATAATATTACTCGCAGGGAATATGCGTGAAACTATATGAATAAAGGATATTGAATAGACAATGAATATGGAAATTACAATGAACGCAAGGTCAACCAGAAGATAATAAGTGGTTGGTAGCCTTGATTCGTATAAATAATTTTTATTTTTCGGTATCTTCGCTGCAAGGAAATATGTAACCAGAACGCTCCTCAGAAGAATAACAAGCACAGCTAGTATGAAAAATGTATACTGCTTGAGTTCAAAACCCAGGAATATTGCTATAATGGCAATGAGGAGTGACTGAAATGCCTGGGTCATGACCATTGATCTCAAATATTTGTTGCTCTGAATGTAAAATCCAGTAACCACTATGAGTGCGGCCAGGAGATATATTATTGTAAAAACTATATTCATGCGATCACCTCGGTAAGTATCAAAAATAGTATTGAAAATGTGAATGCCACTGCAAGATAGTCTATGACCTTGAACAGGCGCAACTTTGCCAGGGAAGTATCTACTATCAGTACTATTATTATGAGCAAGATCCATTTAGCAAACATCACAATAGCATTGAGGAAAAATAATGGAAACGTATTGAACATTCCCCACGGAATAAGAAATACATTGATCAGTACGGATCCCAGAAGATACACTTTCATATAGGATGACCATTTGTTTACTGCAAGTGCCTTTCCACTGTATTCATAATCTATGCCAGAATCAATCATGCCCATTTCCTGGTTTCCCTCACTCTGTGTTGGCATCTTCCCGAATTCATACATGAAAATCATGAAAAATGCAAACACCGCGAATATATGCACAAGGCTCAGATTGGAAAGTGGATGGCTGATGAGGTAATGATTTGTAGTATATGGATTGTTTGTGCCGCTTATCAGTGCTACTGCGAAGAATACAGTTATAAGTGTGCCCTCGCTGAAGAAGTTGAAGGACATGAGCCTTGAGGCACCCATGGAAGAGAAATTGCTGCCCGAATCCATAGTTCCTATTATTTTTATAAATGCAGCCAGGGAAAATAATATTGCACCGGCAAAGAAATCACCTGACGCGGTAAAAATTATGGGTTCGGTCATGAATACGGGTATAATAAGGGCGATGAGCGAATATATGCCGAATGCCATATAGGGTGCATATAAAAATAATCTGGATGAATTTTCTGTAATTACAGTTTCCTTTTTCAGTAACTTGAATATATCATAATATGGCTGGAATACGCTTGGCCCTTTCCTGGATTCAACATTTGCCTTGAACTTTTCAAAAATCCCTATAAGAAGTGGTGAAAATAGAACAACGAATAAGTACTGTGTAACCGTCTCCAGGATTAACTCTAACATTTTAATCACCAGTAGGCGTCATCAGCGCACTGCATTATGGAGACGTCATTCCTATACTGAATGATTCAGGAATATTTAAATTTTAGTTTCTAAAGTTGACAATTGAAGACGCAATGTGTCAAATTTTATGAATAAAACACTGTCGAATCGTACAATATCTGCACTTATTATATCCCGAAATAGTAAAAAATCCTGTTTTGACAATTTTATATAGCAATAACACTCAGTAGCCGGGAACGTAGTTAGAATATTAAGCGTTAAGTTAAATACATAAATGTGGTGTTAACGGCGATATAAAGAGAAGCTGCAAAAACAATAAAAATTATAATCTGTTTCTGTATTCTTCTGCCTTTTTGAATAATGGTTCAGGGCAATTGAACACTGTGGGTTCATCTGTGAATTTTAATTTATTTGATAAATAAGATTGAATAGATGCTATTTCATCTCCATTTGATATATATACCTTTATTCTGTTATTCAGAAAATGTATTCCTGGTCCACCTATTCCGGGTAATATTATAGAATTCACGTTCTCTTTTATCAGCGATTGTAAAAGCGGGAGACCACCATCCTCCTTTATTTCTATTGACGGATTTTTATAAGTTTTTATCAAATCATACTTTGTTCTGTCGTTTGATATTTTATACATATGAACTTCACTGGCCTTTCCGGGCATATCTACATTATCTCCTGTAACGGGCACTGCCAATATTTCCATGGTCGATAATGTGGACTATTCATATAAAGGTTCTATAATTCTATTAAAATTATGTTCTTACGAATAATCTGCTAGTTTATGCATAAATTTAAAAAATCTCTATTTTTATTAGATTTGATAATTATAATGATATTGAATTAAATGACTATGGCTTAAATAATTGTATATACTGTTTCAGGGGACGACCCGATATTAAAGTTAGAATCTCAGCATGCATATTTTTTAACTGAAGAAGCGAGAAGCTCCACGTGTTAGCATGGAGGGGATATCACTAATGTTGATCTTGAGAATTTTCTCCAATAAGAGATTTGATAAAGAAAATTATCCTCAATGTAAGCGCTTGTTGCTGGAAATGCCTTTAAATTATTCTTCATCTAATGAAATATTTAGTTGCATCAGATGATGTTCAGCTATTAGATTCCAGTCTCCTTATAATTTTCCAATTCCAGTAAGCGCTTCTTTACCGCTAATCCACCGCCGTAACCACCTAAATTGCCATTACTTTCGATTATTCGATGGCAGGGTATTGCAAGGGCAATAGCATTTGCGCCATTTGCACTTGCCACAGCACGAACAGCTTTTGGATTATCTATATCTTCTGCTAGTTGCGAATAAGTAGAGATAGAACCATAAGGAATTTTAATCAATGCATTCCAGACGCTTTTCTGAAAATTTGTTCCAATTGTCAGTAATGGAATATCAAATACCTTCCTATTCCCAGATAGATATTCATCAATTTGTTTTTTTGTTTCTATCAAAGTTTCATTATTTTGTTCTAAAAAGACGGCTTTAAGACCAATTTTTATCCTATTGTCAACAGTCCATCTCATTTTTCTATATCTGAAATCAAGCAAGCATAGATTTTCATTAAAAGAACCCAGTATCAGTTCTCCTATTTTTGTTTTATAATATTGGATATTGATAGAATTCATATAATTATGTGACAAACAGTTGTATATAAAATCTTCTGCATGCTTTGAAGTATATTGAATTAATTATTTGTAAATTACTCAGAATAATTATATAGTAAAATCTACTTTACTTTTATGAAGTTTGCCGTACTTATTGGCTGGAACGGTTCTGTTATACAATCTTTCCTCAAGGCAGGTGAGGAAACTGGAAATGAGATAGAGATAAAATATCCCAGACTTGATCCGGTTGATTCTGAATTCATTGATTTTATTAAGGATGCCGATGCAGTATTCATACATCATTTCTCCGGGGAAAATATATATAACAATATTCTTGAGGATATTGAGTCCGTAATTAAAAATAAAAAGAATGTTATTGCCATAGACCCGATACTCAGCAGCTATTCCACTGTAAGCAAATATGTTGAGGAAAAAGTATCTAATTATTATTTCTACGGTGGGTATGAAAACATCAAAAATATGGTACTATTCATTGAAAACCTGATCGATGGCTGCAAATATGAAGATCCAGTAGAGATGCCTTTCTCCGGTATATATAACTACGGCAATCAGAATTATTCCAGGAAGGCCGGCATACTCTTCTATAGAACTGCATGGGTTGATAATGATACCGGCATTGTGAGGTCTATAATTGATGAACTGAACAACAGGAAAATATCGGCAATACCCGTGTTCACCAATGGATTCGGAGATAAATCCAGAAATATTAAAAGTGCTGAGGAATGTATCCAGGAGTATTTCTACAAGGATGGAAAACCGGCTGTAGATGCAGTTATCAACCTGCTTTCATTTTCACTGATAAAAAAGGAGGACAAAACCACACTTATGGAACTGGGTGTACCAGTTTTCCAGGGGCTTATTTACTATTATAAAGAGGAAAAGGAATGGCTGGACTCTTCAGGCCTGGATGTAGTTTCAACAATAATGAGCGCAATGCTTCCAGAAATGGACGGCACAATAGAACCTGTTCTAATAGGGCTAATCAAAAAGATATATAATCATGGCACCGTATACAGGGAGCTCGTCCCGGTTAAGGATCAGGTAAATTACATGGCTGGTAGAATCAGCAGGTGGATTGACCTTAAATATAAGAAAAACAGTGATAAAAAAATTGCAATAATACTCCATTCAGGGTCCTCCTTCAAGGATCTTGAGGCCAATATCGGCACTGCAACGGGACTGGATACACTCAATTCTGTTTCA
>JAJZZW010000037.1 GCA_021797385.1 Thermoplasmata archaeon
AGTACTGGAAAAAAGAGAATGATGTTTATACATTTGAGGACCCTGTACTGAAGAGTGAAGAGGAAAAGGACTTCCTTTTAAGGATTGAAAAGAACAAGAGGAGCAGGAAAGATTATGATGATAATGAGATAAACTTCGGCAAATTGTATTTATTATCAGACCTCAATGATGAACCTGAGAGAATATACAGGCTGTACAAGCAGCGTGAATATGTTGAATACGCATTCAATGTATACAAGAATGATCTGGAAGTGGACAGATCATATCTCAGGGATGACCATATGATGTTCACCTATATGTTTCTGAATCTCCTGTCACTTTACCTGCACTTCCAGGTATTGAATATGGTCAATGGAAGGTACAGTGTAAGGGATATTCTGCTTATACTCTCAAGAATTAAAATATACAGGATGGAGAATGGTGAGATCATGGGCGAGATACCCAGGAAGGCAAAGGAGATTGTTTCCGATATGAAAATAGACATGGACATATTACGTATAAAGGGCTGAGTTAAGGATTAAATATACATTTCATGTTAAGTGATTCTCCGAAAATTCTATAAAATGAGCTCTTAGATGAGTGCTTGAACAGCGTATAGGGTTCAAAGAAAATCATTTTCCATCAACCTGAAAATTAGTTTTCTCCACATCTTCTTATTCGTCAACAGATACAGGGATATTGTTACCATGGCCACTGAAAAACCCATGAGGAAATATGGTATGAGCAGTGAAATAGCCTCGGGTACCATAAAAACTACAATAGCAATACCGTACAGGAATTGCTTAAGATTTCTATTGGGTGTCATAAATTCAGGGTCCTTTATCTGCATAATTCCAATAAAGAATGACAGGTATATCATAAAGATCAGGATACCGGGAATTATTATCAGTTCAATAACCGAAATGCGATACAGGGTTGTTTTATATATCACAGACAATCCGGCAAATATTATTGCAGAGGGAGAGAGTAAAACTAATGCCTGCATAACCTTTCCAATTATGAGATTTTTCATATATATAGCAGGGTCGATAGCCGTGAATGATAGCCAGCCCCTCTCCATGGATAGTGCCCCCTGACTCATAAACATGGGAATAAATGATGATGCGTAAACAGCAAAGAATATCTCAATAAAAAACAGGTTAAATATCCTACTTGTAGCCTCTTTTATAATTATTACAGCCATGATAACGGCAAGTATGATTCCGATGATGGGGAGATATTTTACTTTAGAACTCCTACCGTTGAGGGAAGACCCTGAAGTCTTTGAAACAAAGGAAAGAAAATTGAAATTATTTTTAATGATTGCTCTCTCCGGAGTTCGACCTACAAAGGAGATGTTATTCTTTTCTGTTGAATCGCTCTTTCTTGATCTTCTACTTCCTATTACACGGGTCATTCCCACATCGGCCTTCATTAGTACCCTTGAAGCAAGAATTCCTACAACTATAGTTGAAAGCACCACCATAATTGTTCCAATCAGTACATGTCCGAACATGAAGGACGCCGGTGAATATGGGGTTACAAGGGCGAAAACGAAGAAAAGTGCAGTAATGATGCTCAGCAATAATTTGATTGACTCGCTGAACCGGGTCATCAGTATAACAAATGATGTTATGAAGATGCTCAACACAAAGAGATCAAGTATTACAACTATTTTATCAGGGCTGGACACGATTATTTCAGAACCGACAACAAAGGATATGAACAGGAATATCCACCCCTGGAATAGATAGGAAGAAATAAAAAGAACAGAGGCGAAGTCCCTTCTTTTTATGGATGATACGAAGAGAAAATCCATGTCTGATTTCTGAACGGGAATAGTGCCGGTATAGCCGAAACCAATGATAAAAAATGCGAGTAATGCAATGAATATGTATCTATAATAAATATCAAAGGAACTGCGAGATATGGAAAGTAATAGTATAGAATAAATCAACATCAATCCCATTGCGATAAGGTATGATTTTGTGTATCTGGTAATGATTACCAGTTTCAAAATTTTAGAAAACATCGATCATCAGCTTCTCAACAACATCCTCTATGCTTTCATCCCCGGTAATCATACCTTTCAACTGATCCATCGTCCCAGTCCATGTTATCTTTCCGTGATTAATGATAATAATATTCTGTGAGAGCCTTTCTGCAATTTCCATTATGTGTGTCGATACCAGTATGGTGGCATTTAATTTTTCAAGCATTGTTATGACCTTCTTCTGTGTAGGAATATCCAGGTAATTCAGCGGCTCATCCAGTAGAACAATTTTCGGTTTATGTATAATTGCAAGTGCAACTGAAACCTTTTGCCTGTTTCCACGGGATAGTGTCATGACCTTGTTATTGACATAATCCCTTAAGTCAAGCCCGTTGACGAGTTCATCTATTCTATCTGAGAGATCCTGAACACCTCTTATGGCACCGATGTATTCAAGGTTAGACATCACCGATAGATTGGGATAAGGATATGCATCTTCCGGCAAATATCCTATATATTTCTTCGCATCTACAGTAACAGGATCAAGCCCACCGATCTTTATGTAACCTGAGTCTGGCTTGAGAAGGCCTGCAAGAATTTTCAATGTTGTTGATTTACCGGCACCGTTCGGACCCAGTAATGAATATTTGTCTCCACATTTAATTTTGAAAGAGATATTATTCAGAGCAATTAAATTTTTATAGCTTTTTATTATAGACGAAGCTTCGATGCAATCACTATTTTCCGCCATCATAGATAAACTGATATAAATATTTCATTTAATACTTTCCTTAAACATATTAATAGAAGAGGACATAACTCATTTAAAAAGATGTAACACTATTAATTTTCAGTGCTAAATGCATTTATTCTGTCCTTCTGGTTCTGGCATTCATCTGCAAGATAAGGATATTTCTCCGATATTGCATCCAGGATCATGAACTTAATTTTAACAACTGCCTCATGGACACCGATTCTTCCGGCCATTGTTTCAAGTGCAGTATCGTACTTTGTAAGTTTATGCCTTATATAGTTGACCTCAATTCGTTCCAGAAATGCCTTATCTGATTCTGGTGTAGCATAATCAAAAGAGGAATAATTCCTTTCCATTGAAATCATTTCATGAAAATCGTTATAACTTCTTATGGCATTATTGATTAAATTTTCTTCTGAAATTACCTTAATCTTGAATGTCATAAGTTCAATCTGTTCCAGTAATTCCTGTTTTTTGAGGTCTGCAACATCTTTCATGGTTTTTGACCTGTTTGCTGCCCTGATTTTTCTTTCTTTGAACCCTTCATTTGATTCTGCAGCCAGAACTCTCTTCATATCATAAAGTTTCATGGGTGCAGCGGATTTATATATTGGATTATCCTTTTCCGCATCAGGTTCTCCAAGAAATGTTTTGATCATGCTCTCTGTCCAGCCCCTCTGCTTCAGCAATGATTTGTTAATATACTGAATTTCCTCTTTTCTGGTGCTTTCCTTCAATTATAACGCCTCTGAATTCTTATTGTTTATAACCATTATCTATATTTATAATTTTCCTGTTTGTGTTTAAAAATAAAATTTGCAAAACATTAATATTTTAATTACCAATATTTCCACATGGATGAACTGATTTTTTTGAATGACGGATCATATGAACTTGATGCAGGTGCTTACTTAGGAATTGTGCCGAAAGCTATATGGTCAGGGTATTTCCAAGATAGGGAGAATAAAATTCGAATAACAACAAATGTTCCAATGCTGCATATAAATAACATGCATACACTTCTTGATGCCGGAATCGGAAACAATTTTACAGAAAAATTCAATAAGATCTTTAAACCTGTGAAGGAACATGATATCGAGGAAACTCTTACAAATGACTATCACATAAATACCATTGACAAAATTATAGTTTCACATATGCATTTTGACCACTGCGGGCAAGCATTTTCTGGGAATAACCTATTCAAAAAATCAAAACTGATAGTACAGAAAAGAGAGTTACAGGCCTACAGGCATCCCAATGAATTTACAAGGGGAAGCTATATAAAAAATAAAATAACTCCGGAAATTTCCGCTTTAAATGGTTCTACAAGGATCAACGGGAATATCAGCACCATAATTACTGGTGGCCACACTGAGGGGCATATGGTTACTGTATTCAATATAAACTCAAAGAAATATATGTATGGTGGAGACCTTTTTCCATCCGCATTTCACATAAAACCATATTATATAACTGCCATAGACTCATATCCTCTTGACACACTCCGGTTAAAGAAAAAACTGGTAAAAAAGGCAATAAATGAAAATATCAGTATTATATTCAACCATGATAAAGATAATGTCATGGCCAAGATATATGGAAAGCCAGAGAAACCGGAGCTTGAATTTCAAGACATAAAAAACTAATTATATTTATTAATATAATATTTAGTAATAAACGGCCGTAATTGGTTCTAAATCCCTAAAATTAAAGCCCAAGGAATATCAAAGATTATGATATTCAAATTGAAAGTTATGCATGTATAGAATATGGCGTTACTTTTAAATATGTATATTCCCATTCACCAAATATGGAAGATAATGAGACACAACCCATAGCCAGCAAAGATATTGCAAATACTGTTGCCGCTTCGTATATAATATTCGCTTTTACCTTTTTACTGGTTTTCAATACAGTGGAGACAGACATTTCCCTGTTTATTGGATTTATAGGCCTCATAATATTTCTAACACAGGCAAAACATATAAAACCAGAAATAAGAACATATATTTATGTTGGAATTATTATTTATATCATCACACTTTTTATATCAATACTTTATGTCGCCATAACAGTTTCAACAGCTGCAAATGCCATAGTAAGCCATGCACATGGAAATGAATTTTCTGGAAAATACTTTATAAAATATTTCTATGACAATTATTTCATATTTACAATTATATTGACGGTTATCTACACGATCAGTTATATCTTTATTTCGTACAAATTTATTTTGAAAAATAAGCTTCTATTCATGGCAGGCCTAATAAGTGCAGCAGCATTGCAGTTGATATACAGCATTATGGATTTTATCAATATGAAAGCAATAATTGGGAATGAATATATAAGTTTTAAGGACATAGGAAGTCTGGAATCTTCAATAAAATATGCTGCAGATTCTGGTGACCCGCTTATCTTGAAAATAGTTGCCTCTATTCTCTTTACAGGGCTGTTTATTTATCTAGGACTGTATATCAGGAAGCATTCTGATGAATTTTTCGAATAATTTATTATAATTATGAAAGAACATTTATATAATTCCAATTAATGCATTTTATATGCACAAAAAAATAAAGATAATCATAGCTATTTTCTTTGCCGTAATTAAGATCATGTCTTCAGTTGTGCTGTTAGACTATGGAAACAGTGGCACATTTACTGTTCATTACCGGAACGTGCATGGAAAAAGATACACTCCCGGGTACGTCGAAAATACAACTGAGTTATCCCATAACTAGACAGTTACCGGGAATTACAGAAATATTTCGCCACAGGATGGTACTCCTAATACTGATAATGCCAGTATTTATCAATATTACATTAGCCCTCTCTAGCTTTGAGGAATGGAGAATAATTCATGCTCTGAATATTGCCATCCTAATATCACCTGTTCTAGCACTCGTTGTAGTTACGATGGTTATTTCTTTTACTACAGGCCAGGGTGGCAGCAATGTTCGAATCATGGACAAGCAGAATACAAAAATAGATGCTGAACCTGTTAAGGATACAGCTGATGATGATAAGTACTGGAAGGGCGGCGTAATATACGTAAACAGAGACGATGGCAGGATTATGGTACCTAAAAGATTTGGTGTGGGATCTACTTTCAATATGGGTAACCCGGTTGGACTTGCCATATTCGCTATAATTATTACCATACCGGCAGTAATAATAATTTCGCTTCTGGTTTTACACTGAAAATAAAATCCATATTTTAATTTTGGTTCTCATATGGCTATTAACAGGGCACCGGCAACGGATAACAGTACACCAATGTACTGCTTTGAACTCAATTTCTCCTTGAAAAGGAATTTACCTGATAGTGCAAGCGTGGCAGGAAGCATTGCAACAAGAGCTCCAGCCATTACCAGGAATCCCTGTGATATGGATAATGCATAAAATACATTTCCTGATCCGTCAAGTATTCCAGCAACAACTGCAAGCATTAAGGTAAATGATAGTTTTGCAGTGTAATTTGCTTTCTTTTCCATATTGAAGTGCCTTGCCTTCATGCGTCTGTACATGAAAAGCGCCTCAAAGGCAATGAAGGTCATTATAAAACCGGAGGTCCTGGCTATGAGCAGAGGCATTACAGATGAATGCAATGAGAGTATGGCAAATGAGAGTGGCATATAATAGATTCCCCATATTATGTTTGCTAGTGCTGCGAGCATTAGGTACCTGTTGATTTTAAAGCCGCTTTTTATTGTAACAAGCATTGAACCTATTATTATGAGTATAACTGCAGGAAGTATTAGGGATGATACGGTTTCCTTGAGAATCAAGAGGCTGAATGATATTACAATAATCTGCTGCATGTTTATGGTTACGCCTGCACTGCCGAGATTTTCACCCTTCAAAGATTTATAAAATAGAATATAACCGAGGCTCAAGAATATTCCGGATGTTACACCGAGAAACAGTGTTGTCTGTGCAATATTCAGATGCGGGGTCATGAAAATAGAAAATGCCATGGGTACTATGCCTGCGCCTATTACTATCAGTGCAATATTATCACTCTCCATCTTACCCGTCAAACTTTTTATCAGGGTATTGGACGCAGTCCAGATGATCAGGACAAAGGCAGGTATCAATATTTCCAGCATTTATATCTGCGGGTTCAGTACTGTTTTGGATATATACATATCCAGAAAATGCAATGCTTAACTACTCCTAATCATGTATTTTACTGATTCTCTGCTACTATTTTACAGCTTAATCGTTGTTCAAAACATTTCAAATTTAATTTTATGTATTTAAATATATGTATGGTAAATTCTTGTATGTTTCTATGAATTTCCTGATAGCGCATCTGTAAATGATTTACAATACAGCATATTTGCATGAAAAATAGAAATATTAATAAGCCGGTATAATAAATCAATAATTATTGAGTTATAAATTTAGAACAGCCATTTCTATCTTTTATTATAGTCTTCAATTTTGACAGTTCCCTATTATTGATGATTTCCACACAGAGTTCTTTAGACTCTATATGTTTACCAGTTTTTTCCAGAAAATATGCACGGTAGAGTGGTGATACCAGTCGATAAAGTAATATTCTTTTCACTGCCCTCGAAGAAAAATCCGTATTGAAATGTCTCAATATATAAGTTAGATATTTCAGGGAAAATCCGTCAATAATAGCAGCAATATCCAGAGCCCGGTCACCGTAGGATGAATCGGACCAGTCAATGAGCCATTTATCCTGCTATGGTTTCTATTAAGTATAGTATATAATTCCAATAATTATATATATAACTGATGTATTATGTTATTAACTATGAAGACAAATGAGTATTAAATCTATTAAGAATTTCAAGAAAAACACTTCATGTATATGCTTCAACAGGGAAAATAAGATTTACAGTTATGCCCAATAGCTATTATGATTACAATGATAAGGATGTTTATAAATTATTGAATATGGATGTTAAAAGGAAAACAGTAATATATGCAAGAGTATCAACAATAAAACAGAAGAATGATTTGAATAATCAGATAGAGCAGTTAAAACAGGTGTGCTTTATGAATGGATATGCAGTAAATGTAATATATTCAGATATAGCATCTGGTATATCATTTGAGAAAAGAAAGGGTTATTTGAAATGATCGATGAAATCATAAACTATAAGGTAGAAAAGGTTATAATAACATACAGGGGCAGGTTAAGCAGGATTGGTTTTGATTTATTCAAAAATCTCTTTGAAAAGTTCGGTACTGAAATAGTTGTTATATCTGAAATTGGGAGTACAAAACTGGATTCAGAGGAAATATTTAAGGATATAATTTCAATGCTTCATTGTTATTCAATAAAAACCTATTCAAAAAGAAAAAATAATTCTATGGAGATTGGCTATGAAGATAATTAGAACTGAACAGATTTTTATCCGTGGTAATGGCGCAATATCTAAAATGTGCCATACATCAAAGAACCTATTCAACCAAACCAATTACATTTTAAGAAACCAGTTCTTTAACCATAATAGAATGTCCTCTTACAAAGAGCTTGCAAAACAATTTGCAGAACCATCAGCTCTGGAGGAAAACAATAATTTCCAGAAATTGCCAGCAAAGACAGCACAGTGGACTATCAAAAAGGTTAAAGAATCATGGACTTCATTCTTTGGGGCTCTGAGGTCGTATAAAAAGAATCCGGGGTTATTCAATGGAGTTCCTAAACCGCCTAAGTATAAGCATAAGAATGGGGAATTTATGCTTATATTCACTAATCAGCAGTGCCATATAGAGAATGGGATTCTTAAATTCCCTAAAATAATGGATTTAGAGGTGGAAACAAGGTTAGATGATATAGATTTGAGAGAAGTAAGAATAATACCAAATGGTGTCGGCTATAATGTGGAGATAGTATATTCTAAAGAGATAACAGATATAACACAAATAAAAGTAAACAGGATACTGGGAATAGATGTGGGTGTAAGGAACATCATAACCATTGGAAACAACATATCTGAAAAGGGTATTGCTGTCAAGGGTGGTGTTCTTAAATCCATAAACCAGTATTTCAATAAGGAATTAGCAAGATTAAAATCTGTAAATGATAAACAGGGAAACAAAGAGAATACAAAAAGAATGGATAAGCTCTACATGGTTAGAAACAGGAAGATAAGGGATGTTATGCATAAAATATCAAATGCAGTTATAGCATATGCAAGAACCAATGAAATAGATACAATTGTAATAGGCCATAACAATGGATGGAAGCAATCTGTAGATATAGGGAAAAAGAACAACCAGAACTTTGTGCAGATTCCCTTTAATATGCTTATAAATCAGATCTATTACAAGGGTCAGGAATACGGAATAAATGTAGTCAAGCAGGAAGAGAGCTATACATCTAAATGTTCATTCCTTGACAGTGAAACAATAGAAGAACATGAAACATATCTTGGAAAGAGAATAAAGAGGGGAATATTTAAATCAGCAAATGGCACATTGATACATGCAGATCTACAGGCTTCCTACAATATAATGAAAAAGGCAATCCCTGAAGCGTTTGCGAACGGGATAGAGGGTATTGGGTTATATCCAAGAAGTTTAAGCATCAAAGAGATGACAACTTCCAAAGGTGGATGTTAATACTGTTAACAGAAACCATAACCTAACATTTCCTCTTGATAAATCTCCATGAATTAATGAAATATCATTATCATTCAGGTCCGACATTGCTGTATCCATCAGACTAAGAACTTTATCAAAAAATACATGACCTGTATAATCTACCAGTGCAACCTGAAAGGAGTCAATCAATGATTTTTCATGTTCAATCCAGCTATCACTATGATATATCGGTAGTGATCTTTCTCTCAATGAATTTCTGTCGTTGAATTTCTGTCAAACTTCTGCATATAATTAAGCAATGAGATAAAATCATTTAACACACCATTACCAAGGGATTTAGCCGTTTCTACTGTGTCGCCGTGTATCATTTCATATCCGGCGAAAAACGGATTTCCCATGTGTATAAATTTATATTCCGGAAGCCTGATGGGAGAATTCTTCAGGCATGACCGCAATTTTATCTCTCCTGCCAGCCTTGTTATTCCGCCCTTTGTTCTGGGAAACCTGAAAACTATACCATCATTGACAACTATTATCCGATTTATCCATCCTGTTTCAATGGGATAATATTTTTTAATTTTTATTCCAGGGAAATTTTTCTTTATTTCAGCAATGGGATTAGAGGCATCAAACATCGTCTAGCATTATAAATTGATTGAATAAATTTGCTATGCATAAATAATCCTCTATGGCAGATGAGAGAACAGGAAGCCAAAACAAATAAATAATGTATACTGTTATCTTTATAATGAATTATCTCTATTATAATGACACACAATCCTTTCTCAATGATTATGACCATATAGATTTTGCAGACCTGTTATCCAGAAACTACAGGGAATTGTACAGCTCAGATCCCGGATTACTCCTTTATAATTCCTGGTCTGGGTCTATTGATTACCTTCATAAAATCATAAATGAACTTGATAAAAAAGGAATAGTCCTGGAATATATAATTCCTGCCGGTGGTGAAAGAGCTGACGCAATACTGATAGGAAGATCTGAAAATCCATCTTTAACTGTAATTGAAATGAAGGGCTGGAAGCATATGGAAGATACTAACAGTGCCTATTTTGTCAAGGCCGATGGAAATACCGAAGTAAATCCTGTATACCAGGTACTGAATTATGAGGGTAAAATCAAGTACGGTGTAGAAAATATAGACAAATTTGCAACCGATTCGCTTGTAATTCTATATAACATGGATGGTCAGGAGAAACGGCATGAAAAAATATATTTCAAAAATAACAGAAAATGCCTTGTGGATAAGCTCAGAATAAATCTTGACCCGGGATTTAATGAAAAATATGCATCATTATTCCTGAATGGAAAATACGTTCAGAACAAGAATCTTTTTGATGCTGTCAGAGAGTATTATAATGATATAAGGAACGGTGCCATGAATGCACTTGCTACTGAGGGATACGGATTATACAGCGAACAGCTTGAACCATATGAGGGCATTATTGATGATTTAAGAAATGGGATATCCAGGAATTATGTAATACACGGAGGCCCCGGTTCAGGGAAAACACTCATGGCAATAAATCTGCTTTTGAGATCGGAAACCATGGAGAAACAATCTGTGCTTGCATACAGGAACAACAGGATGGTAGAATCCCTGAGAAGGATGCTGGATGGAATAAATCCAGGACTTTCAACCCTGATAAAGTATTATTCCACGGGAAGACCGGGCAATCCGGGGGTTGCTGATGATGGTTTTAATATAAAATACCATATTGCCATTTTCGATGAGGCACAGAGAATGACGGTCAGAAACATTCAAAATGCGGGCAACGTTGCTGATATATCAGTATTCTTTTACGATGATTCCCAGATTCTGGGGAAACGGGAACAGGGAACATCTGAAAACTTTAGAAAATACCTGGATAACCCTGTGGAAATAAATCTCAAAGGCATGTACAGGAACGGCAATGAATATGGTACATTCGTGAATCACCTTTTAGCCGGAGAATTCCCGCAATTTGATATACATTATGAATTCAAATATTTCAATAACCTTGATAAGATGCTTGAGGAATTGAGAAAAAAAGTTAACAATAATAAGAAATCCGCACTTGTTGCTTCCTTTACTGAGGCTAGGGGCGACCTGAAAAACCCTGACTCCCCTGATAATTTACGTATTGGCTATCCACTGACATCCGGCTTTGATTTATACAGAAATACAAATACAAGAATTCACTGGCTGATGAATCCAAAGAAGGATTATGCACCTTTCTGGGTTGGAAACGAGTCAAATAAACTGGACAAATGCGCATCTGTCTACGGTGCCCAGGGATTTGAAGCTGATTATACCGGTGTGATATGGGGTAGAGACCTAGTATGGCGTGGTAATAAATGGGTACTTGGTGACAACTGTGAGGATTTTGAAATAAAGAAATCTTTTTATTCAGGAAAAAACGGAAATACTGATTCCTATAATACTGCAATGGCTCTTCTGATCAATAGATACAGAATCCTTCTGACTAGGGGAATCCATGGCACTTATTTATTCTGTGAGGATGAGGAAACAGGAATTCATATTGATAGTCTTATAAAAGAAAAAGATTAATATTTCTAACTTGGCATACATTTACAGTTATAGGAGTTATTGGCTGCCACCTACCAAATTTTTTATAGATTTGTCACATATATTTAGCATATGAAAAATCTCAATTTTGAGGTAATGGATAAAAATACCAGGGAATATGCCATAGAGGAAACAGAGAAATCTAGAGAATTTTTCAATTTACCCTTTAATATTATACAGTCGCTTCTTAAATCCTATGTAATTACCGAAAAACTCAAGACTGTACGTATGAACATAGACAAGACATGCTATATATACATAAATAATGGGCAAAACATTCTGGTAGTAAATAATGATGTTATTTATTCTACTGATGGTATTATAGTATGGATCAAGCCTGAGGATAATGGAGATAGGATAGCATTATTCGAAACTACCGGAAGCGATTCAGGTACCCTGAAAATATTCAGGGAAAAAGAAATAATATATGAGGAAAATGGATTTATCCATGATATTATTTTCAGAGCAGATAGTTTTTACATAATCAAAGAAAACAGGAATGAAAAGGCAGGAGATAACAGCCATAGTTCAAATGCAGTGTATGTTGACGGTAAATATGTATTCGGAAGGGAAGTGCCTGCAGGTCTCGGCATTGTTGGTGACAGTTACGGAAATAAAGTAGTTTTAACAGCTGAGGATAATAAAAGAACGATAATCTATACAGGAGAACTGGAAGACCCATCAACCTGGAAGAAGTTTAGGGAATATGACAAGCAGTTGAAGGTACTGGATTACAAAAACGATAAACTGTACGCACTTATAATGGATGGCAATGGAATAATAGTATCCGGTGAGGAGAGATTTACAGTCGAGGAACCCGCAGAGGATGCTGTAGTAATAAAAGACGGTTTTCTAGTGGTTTGTATGAGAGATGCAAAATCAATACCGGTTCTTTACAGTAATGATGGAAAAAAACTAAGGGAATTTGGATTTGATTCCCCCCGGGGCCTGATATCCATGGACTCGGATGGAGATAAAGCCTTACTCGTAATGAGCGGTTTTGGCATACCCTATGAAATTTATAGATATGAAAATCAGAATCTGGAGAAAATTAAATCAAATCCCGTTTCTGAGTTTAATACTGAGGAAAATTTCATTTCCATGGAAGGTTATAAAGTACACTACTTCTTTCTGAGAGCAGGGGAGAAAACATACAATACACTGGTCTACGGTTATGGGGGATTCAATATATCACTGATTCCTGCTTATAATAGCCTGTTCGCCTATCTTTTAGATCATGGTGTCAATGTGGTCATATGCAATCTTCCAGGAGGAGGTGAGTATGGAGAAACATGGCACAGGCTTGGAATGGGCAAGGATAAAATCAATGTTTTCTCATCTTTTCAGAAAATTATTAAAAAATTCCATGATTCAGGTTATAAAATCATATGCTATGGAGTAAGCAACGGTGGGCTTCTCTCCTCATATACTCTAACTACTATACCGGAATTACTTCATGGAGCAATAATAGGAAATCCGGTAATTGACATGATGAAATTCCATAAGTTACTGGCAGGCCAGTACTGGACCAGCGAATATGGAAATCCTGATAATAGGGATGATGCAAGTTTCCTGGAAAAATACTCCCCAATGAATAGGGTAAAAAACATAAAATATCCGCCTACTTTAATTTATTCAAGACTGGAGGATGACAGGGTCCATCCATACCATGCACTGGCATTTTATGATAAATTGAAGAAAACTGGAAGCAGTGCATATCTTATGATGG
>JAJZZW010000038.1 GCA_021797385.1 Thermoplasmata archaeon
TGTCGGAAATGTGTGCAGAGGACATGATCAAATCAAGATACGGGAGAATCGTATACGTAACATCCATGACAACAAAAAATCCTCTGCAAAACTTTGCCATTTCAAATTCATTAAGGTCTGCTGTTGTAGCACTGGGAAAAACACTTTCAATAGAGCTCGGTAAATACAATATTACAGTAAATTCAATATCACAGGGTTATTTTTACACACAGAGATTGCAAAATATAATAGAGAAAAATGCAAATTCTTCAGGAAAAACAGTAGCTGAAGTTGAAAAGGATCTCAAATCGGAAATACCATTGGGCAGGTTTGGGATGCCGGAAGAAATAGGCAATCTTGTTACGTTTCTGTGTTCTGGCCTTGCATCGTATATCAGTGGAACAAATATACAGATAGACGGCGGGGCTGTTAAATCTATATGATTACCTCTGTAAATTTCAAAAAAATATATATGCCTCACCGCCCTGTGTTTGCATGGCAGAGGCTAAGAAATTCAAATGGAATGATGTCCATAAGGAGAAATTATCAGACACGTTTTCAAGGCAGATGATTTATGGAGATCGCATAATGGTAGCGCAGCTGGATATTAAGAAAGGTAGCGTTGTTCCTGAGCATTCTCACGAAAATGAACAGGTATCATGGATAATGAAAGGTAAACTCAGGCTAATCGTAGATGGGCAAACTATTGATGTTGGTGCAGGTGAAATACTTATAATACCACCAAATGCGAAACACAGCGCTGTTGCACTTGAAGATACTCTAGATATCGATATTTTCAGCCCTATAAGGTCTGACTGGATCAGCGGTGAAGATTCATATCTTAGAAAATAATTTGACTATTTTTTTATATTAACAGTAATTTTTTGATATTAAAAAATTGAAAAATATAATATAAATCCTGTTATAGAACACACACCATAGAATCACCTTTGTCGGATCTCGTTGGAATCATAAATTACGAAATTCATATTAAAAATGCTATATTCGTATATTTTAAATAGTATGTTGCGATTAACTGATAAGAACATCTTAGTATAGAAACAAACTTTAGATGTTAAAATTAATAATATAGCAAACAAATATTTATTAATAATAAATTATTACTATTTGTTTGCAAAACATAATGAAAGGTGATAAAAAATGGAAACAAAGTGTAAAATATGCGGAGAGAAAATTAGTGTGCCGGATGACTCCATGGTCGGGGAACTTATAGAATGTGGGTCATGCGGAATGAGCTATGAAATAGCCTCTATTAAAGGAGATATAGTGGAAATCAAACCTGCAGAGAATGTTGGCGAGGACTGGGGAGAATAAGTTGTTGAAGGTCGGTATTGTTGGGGGATCAGGGTACGTAGGCGGGGAGCTTCTCAGGCTTCTTGTCGGGCACAGCAATGTGGAAATAACATCTGTGTCCTCTACCAGTCATGCAGGTGAGAAAATATCGAGAATTCATCCAGACCTATACGGATTCACAGATTTAAAATTTGAAGATATTTCTCCACTGGATATGGCTGGTAAGGTTGATTTAATATTTCTTGCACTTCCACATGGCACATCCATAAAATACGTTCCTGAACTGGTAGAAACAGGAGTTAAAATTATCGATATGAGCGCTGATTTCAGGCTAAAAAATTATAAACTTTATAAATACTGGTATGGTTATGAACACGGATATCCGGATTTAATCAAGAAGTTTGTTTACGGAATGCCCGAACTTCACAGAGAAGAGATCAGGAATGCCAGATTTATAGCAACTCCAGGTTGCATTGCGTCTTCTTCAATTTACAGCATAGCCCCGTTTCTCTCACTGGATACAGCAAGTGACATTATAAACGTGGATGCCAAGGTGGGATCATCAGGTTCCGGTTCCGGACTGGATGAATCCAAGGTGTTTTCAGAAAGATTCGGTTCAGTAAGGGCATACAAACCCGCGGGTCACAGGCATACACCGGAAATAGAACAGGAACTGGAATATGCATCCGGCAAGAAGGTAAAAATTGCACTCTCGGCCCATTCCGTAAATATGGTAAGGGGAATTCTGACAACATCAAGCATATACGCTGAACAGGATGAAATCTATCTGTGGTCACTCCTCAAAAAATTTTATGGAAATGAGAAATTTGTGAGGCTGATAATGGACCGGAAGAGCAATTATAAATATCCTGACCCCAAGACAGTGGTTGGTTCTAACTTCGTTGATATAGGCTTTGCCCTGGATAAATATGTCAAAAGGATTGTATCATTCGGTGCCATTGATAATCTTATAAAGGGCGCTGCAGGAAATGCGGTTCAGTCAATGAATATAATGAATGGGTTTCCCGAATACGAGTCTTTGATGGCTCCATCATTATTCCCGGTGTGAAATATGAAAGTAATAAAAATTGGTGGAAGTATACTGGAAAAATTTCTGGAAAATGATAACCTGTATACTGTTATAGAAGAATTAAATGAGCCAGTCGCAATAGTACACGGAGGTGGCAATTATCTTGATAATCATGCAGACTCGTTCAATTATAGTCCTAAATTTGTCACCTCCCCTGAAGGAATACGTAGCAGATACACGGACAGGAGCACTCTGGAAATATTCACCATGGTTATGAATCTGATCAATCAGAAAATAGTGCTCAATCTGAACAGGCACGGGATCAAGGCGGTAACACTCAACGGCATTCTTAAGGCCAGAAGAAAGGAGAGACTGATAATTTTGAATGAAAATAACAGAAAAATGGCAATAGACGGAGGGTATACCGGAAGAGTGGAATATTCTGACCCTATTCCGGTAAGGAATTTAATGGATGCGGGATATATTCCGGTAATTTCTCCGGTGGCATTCGGTGGTGATAGCTGCCTGAATGTGGATGCTGACAGGGCAGCGGCATACGTTGCAGGTTCCATAAAGGCCGATACACTGACATTTCTTACAAATGTCAATGGCCTTTACTATGAAGACAAAATCATAGAGAAAGCAGACACAGCTTACATAAAAAGTATTTTGAAATATATCGGAAATGGCATGGACAAGAAATTAATGGCCTCGATTGAGGCGCTTGAAATGGGGGTAAAACAGGTGACAATTTCCAGTCCCTTCCATAATCTGGAAAACGGCACGGTGATTTGTAATGAATTATGAGAATGAACATATAGCAAATACATACCAGAGATTGCCTGTAAATATCCAGAACGGCAGCGGTGCCATACTTCATGACATAAACGGCAAACGCTATATTGACATGATGGGTGGCTACGGTGTCGCAATACTTGGATACGGCAATAAGGCTGTAAAGGAGGCCGTGTGCAAGCAGTTTGATATCATATCAATAGCACATGCATCAGAGTATACACCGGCAAGGGAAGAATTCATAAAAGACCTTACAGGTATTGTGCCTTCCGGACTGGATAAATTCTATCTGGGCAACATCGGCGCAGAGGCAATAGAGGCTGCAATTAAGGTTGTAATAAAGTCCTCAAAAAAACATAAAATAATTGCAATGACAAATTCATACCATGGAAAAACTGCAGGTGCGCTTTCAATCACCTATTCAGAGAAATACAGGAAATCCTTTGGGCAACTCCTCATGAAAGATGTGGAATTTATCAGGTACAATAACATGGAAGATCTAGATAAACTGGATAAAGATCCTGATATTGCTGCGGTTTTCTTTGAACCAGTACAGGGGGAAGGGGGAATAAACATACCTTCTTATGACTATGTGCGGGAATTAAGGAACAGAACAGAAAACAATGGCATAATACTTGTAGCCGATGAAATCCAGTCCGGTCTTGGAAGAACCGGTAAGATGTGGGCTCATGAACATTTCAACATTAAACCGGATATCATAACCATAGGAAAGGGAATAGGGGGTGGAATGCCCCTGTCAATAACTGCAGGAAAGCCCGAATTCATGGATAATCTATCCAAGGGGGAGCAGTCATCAACAACCGGGGGAAATCCGCTTGCAATGGCAGCAGGTAGTGCTGTAATAAAACAGCTTGGTGCCTCCATGATAATGGATGTTGAAAGGAAGGGAAACATTCTCAGGGATGAATTGAAAGCAGGGTTACAGGACGCAAAATCTGTAAAGGAAATCCGGGGTCTCGGATTAATGGACGCAATAGAGCTCAAGACAAAATTCCTTCCTGTATTGATGGGCATGATCAATAGGGGAATCTTACCATTATACTCCGGAATCAATATAATCAGGATGCTTCCTCCATATGTAATATCTGATTCAGAACTGAAGGAGGCAGCAGGTATCATGTCAGAGGTAATTCTCTCTCAGGGCACAGAGGTTATATCTTGAAAATTACAATGCTATTTGACATTATGCGCTGGGAAGAGAGGGCAATACTCAAGTCCCTGCAGGATAAAAGCATGGATGTGCAGCTTCTCAATGTCAAGGAACTCAATCTTGATTTACAGAAATTGAATTATGATTTCGGGGACATATCGATCCAGAGAAGCACTGGGTATTACAGGAATATACATTCCACAGCATATGTGGAATTTACTGGAAACAGAATACTGAATAATTTCAACGCAACTATTATAACCGGCAATAAGATGTTCACATCAAGCGTGCTTTCACAGCACGGTATAAGAATTCCTAAAACCTTTGTTTCATTTTCCAATCAAAAATTTCTGGAGTCGTTCAAATCCGATTTCAATGGAAGGGCCGTAACAAAACCTGTTACAGGCAGCTGGGGAAGAATGATATCACTCCTGAATGATTACTATGCAGCCATGGATGTTTCAGAATACAAGGAATATATGTACCCTATCTACCAGGTAAATTACACCCAGGAATACATTAACGATTTTAACAGGGATTTGAGGGTTTTCCTTGTAAATGACAGGGCCGTGGCAGGCATATACAGGTACAGATCGGGAGAGGACTGGAGGACGAACACTGCACTGGGCGGAAGAGCTGAGCCATTGAAAATTACTCCAGAAATAGAGGATATTGTGGGTAAAATACACAAAGCGCTTGGTTCAGGCATTTATGGAATTGACATACTGGAATCCAAGGATGGTTATTTTGTCAATGAGGTAAACGGGAATACAGAATTCAAGAATACAGTTCCCGTAACCGGTATAAATATACCTGACTATATAGCTGAATATCTCATATCAGAGGCTAAAAGATGAAGCCAGAGGATATGCTGCTGGAAATGCTGAACATATATTCACCCAGTGGAAATGAGGGTGAAATTGCAAAGCTCATAAGAGAATACATGATAGAACTGGATTTCCAGGACCCTGTAATCGATGAACAGTTCAACGTCATATCAGTAAATGGAAATGGTACCCCATTCGTATTTATCTGCGGGCATGAGGATACAGTTCCGGGAATACTTCCCGTCAGGATCGAAGGAAACCTTGTCTACGGAAGAGGTGCAGTGGATGCTAAATCATCACTTCTTGCACTTATTCTGGGTGCCAGAAAGGCCATTGATGAAGGTTTCAAGGGAAAGTTGCTTATATCAGCGGCCTCAGGTGAGGAGAGTGACAGCAAGGGCATAAACAGCATTATGAAAGAATATAATGGTTATAATTATGCCATATTCGGTGAACCTGGCGGTGCCATGAACATAACAGCAGGGTACAAGGGCAGGATCCTCTTAAAAATAGATAAAAGAACGGAAACACATCACGCAAGTTCAGCATGGATGGAAACAAATGCAATTGATTCATTAATGGATCTGTGGTACTCAATAAGAACCAAATATGGAAACAACAGGGACTTCAACTCCGTTACTGCCGGGATCACAAAATTTGCCGGCGGTGAATACGATAATATGACGCCAGAGCATGCTTCAATGTATATTGATATAAGATATCCAAAGGCATTATCAGAGGATGATCTAATTGCGGAAATAAAATCCGACATGGCAAACATACTTGTAAACAATTATTCGTATATAATCGAAAACAGGACAGAACCATATATCTCAGATATAAAAAGCCCGCTTGTAAAATCTTTCAAGGAAGCAATAATTAAAAATAATATGTCACCTAAACTCATATTCAAGAGCGGATCGGGGGATATGAACACCCTTGGGAATCTCTGGCATATTCCCGCTGTTACCTATGGCCCGGGGGACACAAGACTTTCACATACACAGAATGAGGTTATAGATTTAAATGATTTTCACAGATCCATCAATGTGGTAGCAGATTCCCTTAAAATATTATCGGCACAAAATTCAAACAAATAATATCATCAAATGTGCCATAACAGGTCTTCCGCATTTTCAGTATCCTCCATAATTATCCTGCATATTTGAAAGGGCGGATATCTGTACATTGACCAGAGCGCACAGGATATATTATGATTGCATTTTTTAAACACAGCGTATGCTATATAAACAGCAAATTGATCTAAATACACAGAATTATTTCCATAAAGTTCATATGAAAGTGACCTTATTTTTCTGGCCCATGAAGAAGAGGGTTCAGCAGAGTTGAGGATTTCTATGAACAGCCGTCTAGATGTATCCGCATCGATGGTCGTTTTTTCCACGGATTTTATGAAAAGTGAAGTAAAGTCAGTTTCCGGAGATAATTTCTCATAGTACCTCACAGATATTTCAAGCAATTCAGGAAAGGCTTTAACAATAGCCGGTGTGAGAATATTTGAAGCTGCCATGATTCTCTGCCTTTTGTAGGATATCCCATTCATGAATTTTGAAATTTTTTTGGTGCCGTGTTTATGCTTTCTGGAGTATAACATTTTTCCATACTCTTTTATTATTTTATAATAAAATGAATCAATGCTGTTCTCTTCATTAACCTGACCTGCAAATCCATCCTGTAGATTTTTCTGGATATTTTTAATGTAAAAACCTGTTATCATGCAGCATCTTCTACCTGTTAGAAACTTAAAAAGTAAGGAGGAATTTTGAATAATTTCCTTTACATCCCTCCCTCTACTGTATATTTCACCTGATACGCCGGTTTTATCTGCCCTGGAAGATGGAAGCATGTAACAGGCATTAAAATTATAATATTAATTATTACCGGTTTAATTGCCCTTATAATCCGGTTTCCTCTTTTCCAGGAATGCCCTTACTCCCTCCTTAAGATCATTCCCGGCATAGAGCATTCCCATGGAGAGAGCCTCCTCATCCAGGTTCATCTTCGCAGTGCTGTATATCAGGCGCTTTGCCACATAAACTGATGCAGGTGATATTTTTTCGGAAAGGTCTTTTGCCAGACTCATGGTATTCTCATCGAGCTTATCAGAATACAGCCTTGTAATTATCCCGTATTCATATGCTTTCTGTCCGCTTATTCTCTCGCAGGATAATATCATGTCCATGGCACGGGATATGCCTATAAGATTCGGGAGCCTCTGGCTGCCGCCATATCCGGGTATAAGTCCAAGTGATGTTTCCGGGAACCCTATTGTTGAATCGGGAACTGATGTCCTGATATCGCATGCCAGTGCCAGTTCGAAGCCACCGCCAAGGACGTATCCCTTCAGCTGTGCAATGAAAATCTTATTCATCCCTGTAATTCTGTCAAATATGTGCTCTCCTGTACTGGCTATCTTCATGAACATGAAGGGGTTGCTGATAAACTGGGATAAATCAGCTCCCGCGGAAAAAGCCTTGTCATTTCCTTTTATTATAACTACATTTACATTATTGGCTTCTTCTATGAGGTCAAGCTGGTGGTCCAGTGCCTTCAATAATTCAAAGCTCATGAGGTTGTTTTTTCCGTTCATCAGTGTTATTATTCCTACCTTTCCTTCTACCTTATAGCCCAGAATTCCTGTCTTTTCCTCTCTTTTAACCTCAGCCGGTTTTTTGTTGAAGACCTCCTTCATTTTATGGTTTTTCAAGGTATCTGAAGGCTTGAAAACCTCGATTCCGTACTGTTTCTGAAGCCTGTCCAGAGTTAACAGCACCTCATCATTGCTGAGTCCGTTTGCAACCGTAATGGGCCCGAATGGCCTGTTCAATCCGTATTTTACCCCTGTTTCTATATCCTCTGCTGTGGCAACGTTATCCTCGATTAATTTTGTTGCCTCATTTATTTCAAGGGCAAACATGTCCATTAAATTTATTTTGTCGCTTTCCTCTGCAGCTGGTATAACAGCCTTTCCATTCTCCCATTTGTAAATGCCCTCACCGGTCTTTGCTCCGAGCTTTTTAGCCTCTATTAATTTATCAAAGGCATGGCATTTACCATAATCAGGTGACAATTCCTGACCATAGTATTTAAGGGAATCTGCTACGGTATCAAGGCCAACATAATCAAATAGCTGGTACGGCCCCATTGGTAGTCCCTGTGACTTAAAGTAATTATCGATTGCCTGGGGCTTTTCAACCTTGTTTCCATAGGCATTGCAGAGCAACAGCATTTCCGGTGCTGATATCCTGTTTACCACAAAGCCAGCCTCATCCTTTAATACCTTTATGGGTATTTTCCCGATTTTTCTGGAGAGGTCGTAGAGCTCATCCACGTATTCCATGGATGTTTTATCTCCCTTGATTACTTCCACAAGCTTCATGAGAATCGGCGGGTTGAAAAAATGCATGCCTATAAACCTTTCCGGATTCTTGATCTCCTCCGCCATTTCCGTGATTCTTATATTTGATGTATTTGATGCTATAATTTTTCCTGTATGCTCTGCTATTTCCTTAAGCACCTTTACCTTTATATCATAAACCTCTGGAACAACCTCTATGGACAGGTCTGCATTTTTTACTGCCTCCTCGATGCTGTTATAATACTTTATATGATCAAGTGCAGATTGTTTTCCCGGTGCATCTATTTTTTTTGATGCAACCAGTTTATCAAGGCTGTCATTTACCCCTTTTTTGGCTTTTTCTATGACTTCCGGGTAAAAATCTTCCAGATTCACATTATATCCGTTCAATGCAAAAACTTCTGCTATGCTGTGCCCCATGACTCCGGCACCTATGACTGCTACCTGTTTTATCATAGCAATACATATTTTTTAACTTTAAATGCTTTTTGATTCATACTTTACATTGAAAATTTCCGGCCATATTGCTAAATCCGATTTATAATTGTTTTTTATAAATCTTATAACCGTTGAATATCTATGCAGGAATAATTAATCACTGTACTATTAAAAACAATGATAACGTTGTAATGGGAAAACTTATAATATAAATGATTATCATTAACTATGGTAGACTTTAAGCTGACTGTTAACAATCTTCTGGACAGTGCCGTGAGATCGAACGGTGATCAGCAGATAGTATACGGTAAGGAAACCCTTACGTACAGACAATTTGCGAAAAATGCAAAGAATTTTGCAGCAAACCTCCAGAAGATAGGGGTAAAACCCGGAGATCGAATAGCCGTTCTGGATTATGATACTATAAGTTATCTGTACTGTTATTATTCAATCCCAATGATCGGTTCAGTGATACATATGGTAAACATCAGATATCCCCCTGAAGTACTATATTATACCATAAAAAATTCAGAGGATTCCTATATAGTTGTCAATGCTGATTTCATGCCACTTATTCTTAAATACAGGGATATGTTCGAATTTATCAAAGGTTTCATTGTTTATTCTGAAAAAGGGCATGAGGAATACGGTATAGACAATGTATACTTTATGGATGAATTGCTTAAGGATGCAGAATACAATGAAATACAGCCGGACGAAAACAGCATGGCAACACTTTTCTACACCTCGGGAACAACTGGGTTGCCCAAGGGTGTTTATTATAGCCATAAGCAGCTAATCCTCCACAGTCTTGCCACCTCCGTGGGCCTATCAGATGAGCCAATATCATTCAAGCGCACCGCGGTTATGCTTCCACTTGTCCCCATGTTCCATGTGCATGCCTGGGGAATACCCTATTTTACCATCATGAGGGGTGTAAAATACGTTCTCCCCGGAAAATATGAATGGGACAGGATTGTTGAAACCATGGAGAGGGAAAAGGTTACAAATTCTGCAATGGTTCCTTCAATACTCTACCTGTTACTCCAGGCAAAGCGTGGTCCTGAAGTAATGGGAAAGCTGAAACTGAAAACTATAATAGGGGGCGCTGCCCTCAATGAAGGCCTGGCAAAGACAGCAGAATCTCTGGGTATGACTGTTATAACCGGTTACGGCATGTCTGAGACAGGGCCTATCCTGACACTTGCAAACTACAGCAATGAAGTAATGGAATTCAGCAGTGAAAAGAAGCAGGAGTATAGGAGAAAAACAGGAATACCCGTACCATTTGTCAATCTCCGTGTGGTATCAGATGGAAAGGATGTCGAGAAAAACAATAAGGAAATCGGAGAAATCATAGTTCAGGCTCCATGGCTCACAGAGGGTTATATAAAGGACCCTGAAAAGACTGCAAAATTATGGGTTGACGGGTGGCTCCACACCGGTGATCTGGCTACAATGGATGAATACGGTTATATCAAAATCGTTGACAGAGAAAGCGATGCCGTAAAATCTGGCGGGGAGTTCATACCCTCCATGGTGCTGGAAGACTTAATTAGCACCGTTCCCGGTGTAGGAGAGGTTGCGGTCACAAAGAAGGCCGATGAGAAATGGGGAGAACGACCTGTTGCATTCATTAAAGGGAATGCTAGCAGGGAAAGCATAGAGAAGGAAATGCAGAAATATGTGGATACCGGAAGAATAGCCAAATTCTGGCTGCCCGATGATTACATATTTGTGGACGAATTCGAAAAAACAGGAACCGGAAAAATCAATAAAATGGTTCTGAGAAAAAAACTGGAGTGAAATAGTATGGAAGAAGTTTACATAGTTGATTACAGAAGAATTCCGTTCTCCAGGGCAAGGCCCAGGGACCCGGAAAAGGATGTGTACAATGATTTAAGGATGGATAAAATGCTGTCAGAGTTGATTAAGCTCTCAGTAAAAGAGACAAAAATCAATCCTGCAGAAATAGAGGATGTTATAACAGGATGTGCATTCCAGGCAGGAGAAAACTGGACATACGGTGGCAGGCACCCGGTGCTGCTAGCGGATTTACCTGTATCTGTTCCCGCAATGTCTCTTGATCGTGCATGCTCATCATCACTGAACGCAACAGGCATTGGAGCCATGGAAATAATGACGGGAAAAGCGGGCATTATCATTGCAGGAGGCATGGAGCATATGACCCACGTGCCCTTAGGCATAGATAATCCATTCATCAGACCCAATATGGAGCTCATGGTAAATCCAAAATATGCCAAATTCAACATGAACGTATCATACAATATGGGATTGACAGCAGAGAAGCTTGCAGGTCTGAGGAAAATACCCAGGGACGAGATGGATGAATATTCATATAATTCCCATAAAAGGGCAGCAAAAGCCTATGATGATGGCTTCCTGCAGGGGGAGATCATGCCCGTTTCGGTTAATGGAACCACCATCGACCGTGATGTTGGAATAAGAAAGGATGTTTCCCTTGAACAGATAAAATCCCTGAAACCAGCATTCAAAGAGAACGGTATAATAACCGCTGCGAATTCATCATCTCTGAATGACGGTGCATCCATGGTAATGCTGATGTCCGGTTCAAAGGTAAAGGAATATGGAATGAAGCCGCTGGCAAGGATAGTTGATTTTGCTGCTGCAGGTGTAGACCCCACTATTATGGGGCAGGGCCCTGTTCCTGCAACGGAAAAGGTCCTGAAGAGAAATAAACTTTCTCCTGACGATATAGACTACTGGGAAATAAATGAAGCATTCGCCGTTGTAGTTCTCAATGCGGTCCATGCTTTCAATCTTGACCTGGAGAAGGTAAACATACATGGCGGCGGAATATCCATAGGCCATCCACTGGGTGCCACAGGCGCGAGGCTTGCCGGAACTCTGGGAAGAACACTTCAGGCTAAGAAGAAAAATCTTGGAATTGCCACACTGTGTGTTGGCGGTGGACAGGGATACTCAATGTTGCTGGAGCGTGTTTAAATGTTTGAAGAACTTGATGATTACAGGAATAAGATAAGGGAATTTGCCCTTAAGGAATTTACAGAGGATATAGCGGCTGAGTACGATAGAAAGGAAACATATCCGGATGAACTGAGAAAGAAATCTCTATCTCTGGGAATTGTGGACATGCAGAATCCAGCCAAGGTTTTAATTGCAATAGAGGAGCTCTGCAGGGTAGATGCAGGCCTCGGTATAGCGCTTACAACACCATATTTCGGCAGTGAGGTTATAATGCTCTTCGGTAATGATAAGCAGAAAGAAATTTTAAACGATGTTTACAGGGGAAAATATATACTGGGACTTGGTGTCACAGAGCCATCAGGGGGAAGCGATGTCGCCGCATTAAAAACAACAGCAAAAAAACAGGGAAATAAGTATATACTCAACGGATCAAAGATGTTCATAACAAACGGTGCAATAGCAGATTACCTGGTCATACTGGCCAGAACATCCGATGATCCGAATCCACATCATGGTATGAGCACATTCCTTCTGAATACAAAATTAAAAGGCTTCAAGGCAACTAAACTGGAGGATAAGCTCGGTGTAAGGGCTACCAATACCGCTGAACTCCAGTTCAATAATATTGAATTATCCGAGGATGATCTCATAGGCGAGGAGGGAAAAGGCTTTTATTACATCATGATGTTTTTCAATATAAGCAGGATATACGTTGCCGCACAGTCAATAGGAATAGCCAGGGGTGCCTTTGACAAAATCAAATCCTACATAATTGAATATAAAGTAAAGGATGAGGATTCCATGTTCCGGCTATCCGATGTGGGAACCAGGATTGAGGCATCCAGACAGATGACATATAATGCAGCTTCATATCTTTTTGAATTCAAGCCGAAACCTGAACTCACAAGCATGGCAAAGGCATACAGCAGTGAAACTGCGGTATATGCAGCAGAGGAGGCAATGGAAATACTTGGAGATAAATCCCTTTACGAGGACGTACAGAGAATATTCAGAAATGCCAAAATCATGGAAATATGGGAAGGAACCAGTGAGATTGAAAAACTTGTAATCGCAAGATACATATTGAAGGGTGAATAAAATGGAGGAGGAAAATAATATACTCAGGGAAACAGTGGCAGAGTTCAGCGAAAAAAATCTTGATGAAAAAATCATAGAAACAGAGGGAATCAGTAAAAAATTGCTCGATCTTATAGCATCACAGGGATTTCTCGGTTCATCCATACCGGATAAATACTCAGGGTCAGGCCTGGATGAAACATCATATGAAATAATTCTTGAAGAAATTGCAAAATATTCTCCCTCGGTGGCAATGAAAATATTCATATTGAATTCTCTCTATTATCCCGCAGTAAAGAATACACCGGCCGAGAACACGCTGACGGATGGAGCCACAGGTAAGATTTCCGCCACAGTTGACTTTATAAATAAAATATTCGATCTCAAAACTTCTGCATGCAAGATAACAGGCACACTGAAAAACATACTTGGATCTGATTCAGATAAATTGATTATATTCAATGAAGGAACATCGATTGTTTCAGGGCCCTTCAGATCTGAATCCAGGGACTTCATGGGATTCCGCGGCTTAAAATTCGGGGATTTAGCCATGGATAACGATTTCCAGAAACTTGATAATGTAAG
>JAJZZW010000039.1 GCA_021797385.1 Thermoplasmata archaeon
ATTAAAATAAAAGATAAATTAATTATTTTATATATATTTATTTAATAAAATACATATATTAAAATATATTAATGTAGATAATTATAGTATTTAATGGATAATTATATATTAATAAAACGATAATATTTAAATTTTTAAAAGTAGATATTAAAACGAAATGTTTACATGAGCTGTTACAGAACAAATAGAAATATCCAGCCAGAGCGAAAAACGTTAAATTATGTGTTATTTCCCTGCTTTAAATGATTTAATGAATACGGGCATTCCATGTTTAAGGGGCATTCACTGCATTTAGGAACGGCCCCACAAATCAGAGCGCCAAAATCGAGAATGGAATAACCGAACACTACCGGGTCATATAAATTAAGCATTTCTACATATTTCTCGTGTATTATTCTACTTCTTCTTAGTGAATCGGTATATGGAATCCCATTTATTCTTGATATGATTCTTACAGTGTTAGCATCAATTAATGGATCATTGTGCCTGAATGCAAATACCCTAATGGCAGATACACTGTAATCACCAAGGCCGGGTATTGCAAGAAGCTTCTTTCGATCCTCGGGAATAATACCATCATAAATATCTGTAATCTGGTGGGCAAATTCGCGTAATATCCAGGCTCTTGAGTGGAGACCCAGAGTGAGTAACATGACATCATCATCCCCGATACTTACAATCTTTTGCACTGATGGATACCTGTCTATAATCTGGTTATATACCCTGCCCACCTCAAACGCCCTCGTCCTTCTTAAAAGAATTTCTGAAACTGCAATCCGGTAAGGGTCATAGGTAAATCTCCATGGAAAGTCTCGGTAATTATTAACTCCCCATTTTATGATTTCTGCACCAATCCTATGCTGTAACTGCCCTGCTTTCCCTAAGCACATCTATAATCACTCCCGCAAGCGTATATGAAAACACAGGGCTAATTGAATCTACCAGATAGAAAGTCTTTCACAACTGGAAAAATTTGGCATTCTACGTATTTTGAAAAAAATGTTATAGCAATATTCGGAAAACCATCGCCGAAAAATGAGAACGCAAGTAGCGAATACGATAAATTTATCATTCAGCCTCTAAGAGCGCTTTCCTATTCTGGTGTACTCCTTTCTGAACGGAGAGGCAATGGATACATCTATTCTATAACTGACAATGATATATTGCAGTTCATCTCCATAAAGGAAAGAAACGCCTATCGTTTCCTCTACCATTACCTATTGAAAGTTCTCTCAGATTCTGATCAACTCATGTATTTTGAAACATTTAAGGATAAGTGCAAGGATGGCAATGTGTCTTGTGAGGATTATATGGAGCTACGGAACAAATTCATCCAATTCCTAAGGGGACATACACTGATTACTCAAGATGTAGAGATAAGGAGAATATTCCCAAAAATCCTTAATATTTATAGCTACGCAAACATGATCCAAGGCTCTGAAAAAGGTAGACTATCAAAATATCCGTATATATGGCCCAATCTAATGTATAACAGATCCAACTGGAGAGATGTAGACAAGAGTAAAGGGATTACACGCAAAGAGGCAAGCTACAATGTTATCCCTGCGAGAGATTACCTCGATTATCAGATCCGCAAGGCAAAAGCAATGATAAATAGAAAATATCCCAAAAGTGAGATAAGAGATCGTTATAACAACGGATCTGCATCCCATGTACACCACATCTTTCCAATATCTGAAAATCCGGAACTTGCAACATATTTAGAGAATGCGATTAAGCTTACGCCCACCCAGCACCTTTCGCTTGCACATCCAGACGGAAACACTCATACAATAGACAGGAATTACCAAGAGTTATGTTTACTGACCAAAACCGAAAGCATAGGGGATTCGCTAAAGAAAGGGGAAATGTTCTATTCCTTGCCGAATTTTATCTATGTTGTGAACGTCGGTCTGAAACGTTCCCTTCCAACTTCGGTTGGTTTAGACAGGATCAGGCAAGAAATTTGTTCTTACTATGATAGCACATAAAGGATACCGCATAGATAAGCTTTTAAAAAGTCCTTAATTCTTGAAAAGAAAGAATTAACGTGTAAACCAATAATAATAGAAATTGAGCCTGTAAATTCTGTTGAGATAGCAAGTCATTAGATTAAATATATGACTATTACAGCATGTCAAAACTTTCATAATATGTTCGATGATTCCTATATTTATTGATTTTAATAGTATTAGTGGGTTATGTACCACATTTTATGTAAATCTATATCTTCCATCCTTAATAAATTTCAGTTAAATAAAAGAAAGAAATGCTTCTTTTGCCCCTATCGTGTAGTAAAATACCTAATATGAGGATATAAACACATCTGATATAAAATCGATAATTAACAGGGCAATGAAAGATAAATTTGAGCAAACAATGAGATATGGTAAGTGAAATTACATTATAAATGTGAATTCATAGCCAGTGCAATTTATATAATATATAATTTCATATACAAATTGGTAATTAAACTATTGAAGATGAAAGAATATAACATACAGGAACAGAGCGTGTTTATCGAAATTTTAGATTTGCTGAAAGATAATTTCTATAAGCCTGATTTATTGGGCAATTTCGCAGATCCAACCAGAGAGTTGATTTATCTGATACTCTCACAGAGAACCAGAATTTCAAAAGTTCAGAGTATTATTGATAACATTAACATCGACTGTATAGAAAATACTAGAGAATTAATATATTCTACCGGAAGAGGACATGTTAAATATAATACACTGCACGTGTTATTCTCAGAATTAAAAAATAGGTACGGACGCCTGGAATTACCGACATTTTCTGGGTATAGTAGTCCTGATATATTCAATGAACTGATATCTCTCCCCGGGATCGGATATAAGGTAGCATCATGTTTAATGATCTATTCCTATAATAGAACAGGATATTTTCCGGTTGATTCAAATATTATGAGAATTTTAAAAAGAATCGGGTTGATAGAACAGTCATTGTCTGATCATCATCAAATTCAAAAGACGTTAATACATGCAATACCGCCAAATCTTGAAAAAGAAATTCATGTATCCCTGGTTATATTAGGAATAGAAGTATGTAAACCCGTAAAACCTGCATGTAATGAGTGCCCTCTCGATATGATATGCAAATATGGTGGTAAATTTGAATATTCTTGAGATGTTCAGCGGTGCGGGTGGTTTTACTGCAGAACTTGATAGGAATAAATTTCATGTAAAATATGCAATTGACATCGACATAAACGCCGAAATCGTTTATAGAAAAAATAATCCGGAAGTTGAATTTATTAGAAACGATGTTAAACAAATCGCTTTTAATACGTTAAAATCTGTAGATATGATACTGGCTGGTCCTCCGTGTCAGGGCTTCTCTCTGGCAGGAATGAGATCCAGGAAAAATCATGCATCTGTTAATTTCTCTGTCGAGGATGATGAACGGAATAGTTTAACTGTTGAGATTCTCAGGGCTGTTGAAACATTGAAACCGCATTATGTAATAATGGAAAATGTTCCCGCCATGGAAAATACTATGGTAAACATAAATGGAAAAAAAGAAAATATCACCTCCTTTTATATTGAAGAAATGGAAAACATGGGTTACGGAGTAATAGATCCTATCAGGATTAATGCTGCTGATTTCGGTATCCAGCAGAGTAGGAAAAGGTTATTTATACTTGCTACTCTGGACAAAAATGTTGGAAAAAATGAATTGACGAATAAAATAAAAGATTCATTTGATCCGGATATGAAAAATTTCGTCTGGAAAAATATAGATTATTATGCTGGCCTGAGCCTGGGCACTGTCCCCGATCATATCGGACGACTTCCGAACTCTGACGATTTAAAAATAATTCATAACCTGGGCCAGGGAGAAACGTATAGACATTTACTTGTTCGCAATCCGGAAATTCTGAAGGGCCGAAGACATGTGATTTACAATTCCACGAATTTTGGAGACCGGTTTTACAGGTTAAAATACGGCGAACCTGCGAAGACCATAGTAGCCCATTTACAGAAAGATGGAAACTCGTTTATTCATCCCACACTCGATAGGTCGATTTCAGTCAAAGAAGCTATGATATTTCAGGGATTCCCCGAACAATACGTGTTCGGAATATCAAAAACCCAATCATATAAATTGATAGGAAATGCTGTAGTCCCCAGAGTTGGAAAGTTTTTAGTTGAATACATAACAGATGCGACTTAATGTATCTCCAATATGTATAGATAAATTTCTGATCCTGCTTCTGTACGGGAGAGATACTATCATATATATAAATATGGATTGAAATCTTATGTTGTAAAAAGATAACCCTACATTTATAACATATATTATCATTTAATTAATAAATTTTTCAGTAAATCATTGATATTATAATTCTCTACATCCATATCCAGTGTTACTATTCCCTTATCGATCCTGCATATATGAAATCTCGGCATCGAAGATAAGTTTTCAGCCATCCTATCATGGATAAATTCTACATCTCCGTTGAAATCTCTGTCATTGCCTGTCATCGTATCGTGGCGGAATTTCTGCAGAGTCAAAATCGCGTAATAACACTTTCTGATCTCGGAATAATCTACTTTTATACCGTACTTTTCTATACTTTTATATATTTTATAAAGATCTTCGAGACTATGTGGTCGTTCTATATTTATTACTTCATAGTTCTCATCACTGATATCCATCCATAATTTCATATATTCTTCATTTTTTGCGAATATACCTGAGGAAGCGATCTCACTTGCAATAATACTCTTCGCCGCTTCTTCATCAAGTTGATTTTTATCGATCAGAACCTGTACAGCCGAATTGATATCCAGTTTCCATTTTATAGAATTTTCATACAGATATTTGAAGTTATCCCATGTGTATATTCCCCTCTCAAACTTTATTGTGTTCCCGTACTCTTCCATAAGTTTTATGAATATCTGCTTGAATGATATGTATGTTGTACTATTTTTTATTAGCATATACTTTCCCCTGATAGCATATATTTGATCTGAATTCGAGATCTTTTCTGTTATTTTATATTCTGAAAATCCCGGATCAAGAATTATAATGGATGAACCTGGAACTATTACTAATGGATGGTTCTCTTCATCATAGAACACAAACACTGTAGAACCTTTTTTTAATTTCCGTATATAGTTGTTTCTGTTATCCTGGGGATCATTGTAATCATGATCCGAAGCCGCATCCAGAATTCTGTAATTTAAAGCCTTATAATCATCAATTCCGTATATCTCGCTCATATTTCCGGATTGCCTTCTGTACATCTCATAAAGAAAGCCTGGAACATTTTTATCATCCGGATTGATAAATGGTCTTGAACTGAAATTACTTATCCGGTAACTCATTTTTAATCGGAATTCAGCCACTCTTTTTTCATTTCCTATAAAATATATCATCTTGACTTTATCGGGGTAAATATAATCAGGAATTAGATTAGTTATAACATAAAAATCCGTCTCTCTATATCGCATTAAATCAGACCATTTACCGAATGTAACATGGGATCCCAGATCTTGATCTACCATTAAACGTTGTATTTTTTTGACATCGGAAGAAATAACGGCAACAAAGATGTGTGCGGATACACCGTATTTATTTTTTATATCACCGATTTGTTTAATTATAATATCCACTGCCGGGGAAATTGGATATTTGTCATATATCGCATGTAACGACCTGTCAAAATCCTCCTGGCCGGATAATAAATTCCGGTAAATTGTGTAGTAATCAACCCCGGAAGCGATTTCATTATCATAATACATGGCACCGTTCTTACCATCAAAGACCGGAAGTGGAGAAAGTTGAAGATACTCTAAAAAACGTTTGAACATATTTATCTTATTTTTATCAAAACATTCCGTATAAATATCCAGATCCTGCAATTCCTTCAAATATTCGGGTGTAGTAAAATCATAGGCAGGATAATTCCGTGGATAGCTTACATATTTACCTGATGACAATGCTGAAGCATAGGTCCTTGCGGTGTTATTTTTGTCATAATAATCCATAATCCGATCATTGTCTATAGCGTGGAAGATGACCCCGTTCTTCATTGCGAATGTAATATCCTTTGGTGATAGATATCGCTCCCGGATATCCCTGTTTGCCGAAAAAGCAATTACTGCAGTGTTAAAAGACAGAAGGTGCCTGTACAATTCTCTACTATCGTTAAACATACTGTAAAAAGAGTCAAGTCTTTCTATTATTATGAAATCCGGCTCAAAGGCCTTGATATAGTCTTCAATGCTTTTTACTTCCTGGCTTTCATCAATATACAGAAAGTTTCCACACTTGAAGTATGGTCCCGGTTTTAACTTTCGGAATGGAAATACTATACTATCAGAGTTATCGATTACATCGGCAATCCATTCGGGATATCTATAAGCACCTGACAATGGAAAATTCTTTTTCTTGAGTCTGGATAGTTTAATAATTTCATCGTTATTTTCAGTACTTCCGTCAGTTGGTGATGTCCATCTAATGCTATCATCATCAGCTGTTATTATTTTTTTAACCCTTTTTAAACTTACACGGAAAAAGTCACGTACTCTCGTATATTTCCCGGCTCCCCTGTAGGATATGGTAGCTTTGATGATATTGGTTTCCCTGAAAATATCTATATGTTTAAATTCCTTTTTCAGGTATTTATGTAATTCATCATCCTGCACATGATTTTCAATGTAAAACAATTTTGTCATATTTGACATTAGATCAACGCTGGAATAATAGCCGGAATCCTGCTGATAATCAGATCTCCCTATCAATACAATTTTGCTATGCTCAGTTCTAGATAACATTTCTGACACCATAACAGGTATAAATCTTACTTCTGACCATGGCCATGTAATTATATTTACTCCTTTCATCATTAAAGAATTTTCTATATACGATATTTCAAGGTCGTTATTTTCGATCTTCCAGAATTTCGTGTTAATATCACATAAATCAATAAATCTGCTTATTTTTGCTCTCACTGCAGGGTTCTCGGTAAGTGTAGAAAAACCTTTATCTTTCGAAATTCCTTCATGTGAATACGTAGCATGACATTTATTACAATTATAGATAAAATCAGAAAGTTGCTTTTGAGCATATCCTGATTTATACGGCTCCAGACATGACGGACACTGATAATTTAATGTATAATATTCTTTCATATTTTATCAAAGGAAAATAGACTTCTATCTAGTCCTGTATTCATATGTTCACACGAAGTTTCAGATAGCATCAGACAACTATAGCACACTGCACCATTGATCGGATAACTCTTTAGTTCAATGCACAGGGGATCGTTTGAGCAATGTGCTATTAATTCTTTGGCATTTTGTACTATATTTACCAATTCATTTTTTGAAAGGCCTGTTAATCCACCGAGACTCCCGTCTTCTCCGGGCTCCGATGTGTATATGAGTATGGAAGATTTCTGACCAGTATCATCCATATATATACGCTCGTGCAGGGATGACGATGAATAACCACTGAGTAACGATAGACTTTTTATTAAAGCGTGTGAGAGGGTGTGAGTGATAAAAAAGGAGAATTTGTTTGAATAATTCCATAACGGGTTTCTATCTTCATATTGATCAAGTTCCGGTGGATATTTTCCCGATGGATCAATTCCCTCGAGTTCTATGAATAAAGCCTCTCCGGTTCCGTGAAAAGCAGCGTAATATTGATTACCGGGCACATCTATGTGGGAATATATAATTTTAGAGTCCTTATCTGCCTTATATCTATTGTAACCGATGTTGCTTGTAACAGTTCCGATTTTACTTATACCATATATATTAAATGCTATTCTATCAATTCCACTTTCAATATGAAAAGGGTTATGATCTATAATGAAGTCAGGATTTTCATCTCTATCGATAATTTTATTCTTTATAGTCAGATATTCTTTCCGGATCATATCCATAAAACCAACTTTTTTTTCTCTTTTCAAGAATTCTTCGTACGCGGATTTCAAATTATCAATATTATTGATTGTTATAAATTTAATTAATAACTGTTTTTGGTCCTGAGTAATTACGGAGCTCTTCACAATTGATAAATATGTACTTTCCTCTATATTTTTCAAATCTATAATTATTTTTACAGTACTAGCGAAGACCGTGTCCTGAAAATTCTTGATCAGTGGATCAACTGTTTCTGGGAGATCCAGGAAAGTAACAGTCAATGGATACCTGACTGATGAAGATTGCCTTTGAACTATTTTAATATTGTTCTTGCACATAACATGTCTATCTTCTTCTGCAATAAAACCGGTGCATTTTACGGGCACATTGTAAAGTTGGCTCATGGTTTTCTCTACCTTACATACAGGGCACTTTATTGTTATATCGGCCAGAGACGGCCCGTGTGCATTCCATGTATAATAATCATGTCCCCTTTCTTCGTGCCCGTGAAGCATCCTATTCCATGGCAGATCATCCATATGTCCGTCTTTACATATTGAAATAAATCGTATTGTAGCTAAATTATTCGATTTATGACAGGAAGGACAAACATCATAAATCCCATGATCGAACAGTATGTTTTCTTTTTCTGGGTGTGGCTCGCTATTATAGCATATTTTCCATTTCGGAAATTCTTCGCTATCATAAATATATTCTTTTTGATCCAGGTTTTCTGATTCATTTGTAGGTAAATCGAATAATCGGATCTGTTTATCAGTACCCGGGTTTAGTGAGGTAATAATTGACACTATCTTTTCATTTTTGATTTCTCTGGAAGCCAGGTAATCCAGATTCCCCAAATTTCTATAACCGTCACTACGTAAACCTTTACTCAGTGATAGCATTACTCTCGGGCCTTTCAGAGTTTCTATTATGGAGCCGGGACCGTATGAAAATATAAACTGAGACCGCCTTATCACCTGAGTGTTATCATATTTAGCTGTTCTGGATATCCTTATAGCAAGAGTTTCATCGATGTTTCGGAGAGATTGCGGGGAATTGTGATAAACCACACTGACATTATTTTTGTAATTATCTCCTGGCGCCCCCAGTAAAACCGAGTATGATTTGTTATTGCGAACGTTAAATCGATTAAAATAAAATTGATCCGGGTTTTCTTTAAAATATTTCCATCTATCTAATTCAAATTTAAGTGAATTCATTGCGTCAATTTCTTTAATAGATTTCAGTCTATCTTCGAAATGTGAATTCATTCTGGATAAATCTTCCTCTGCAGCTGAATTGTGTATTACATCCGGGGATTTTCCATACCAATCCACGGCAGGATTTCTCATATTGCGGAGGAATGATGTCATAACAGCACCACCCGCAATTGACACTGCCCCTGTAGAGAAAGGAGAGACCGAAATGTTTTCTATTTCCATATTGCTTCTAAGATGATATCTGGCAAACATCTCATAATGACTGAGGTCCCTGGGTCTTCCGGCTGATAACATTGTTATTACTATTCCTCCGTGGAGTCGTCCTATTCTACCGGTCGCCTGTATATACTGAGATGTTGTTTTGGGTTGCCCTACTACAATCATGGATGACAGGACAGGTAGATCAATCCCTGTACCGAACATGGAGGTAGCAAACACCGCTATCGGTTTATCTTTGTTGTTAGTTCCCCTAGCATCCCCTAATTTATCTATTATATACGGTAAGTCAACCGAATTAACTCTGCCGGATAATTCAAGATGATTGTAAATCAGGTCATTTGCTTCCGGATCATTATGAGAAAGTTGTAATTGCTTTAATCTTTCCTTTACATCTTCTTCAATGAGAGACTCACCGGTACCGAGTTCTTTGATAGAATTAAAATAATTGACAATTGTCCAGTAATATTTAGAATCTGAATCATTCTGTATTGTTATGTTAGTATGTATCATAGATGCCATCAATCTGGTGTACATTGTATCTTTGGATATTCCCGGAGAACAGATACCGGCGTAAATTTTTCCTTTTTCCTTATCTTCCCACATTTTATGAGCATCAGAATACTTTATAAAGAAGGAATCGTCAATGTTTTTACCAGATGGAGGAAATTGGAATAACTCTCTGTTGAATACTCTTCTTGCTTGAATTTCACCACCTTTGATTGTAGCAGTTGAAGCTATATATTTCAGTTTACCACCGTTGTCTATTATAAGGGAGTCTACTGTTGTTTCATAAATACCTACCATGCTTCCGAGTGGACCGTCGATGAGATGTAATTCATCCTGTATAATCATATCAGGAGGCTTAAATCCCGGAATATTGATTGTACTTTTCCTGGCTTTTATCGTAGTATCTCCGGAATATAATCCATTTCTCGAAAAACCGTAATAAGGGTTATATTCATTTACATTTCCGAATATAGGTGCGATAGTCGGGTCATATGCCAATCTGGCGAGCTTATCCACTGTCCCTATTATTACAGAGGGTAATCTAGAATAGATCTGTTCGTCAACTGTATATGCTGTTATAGGTACCCTTTTTTTATAGAATATTGTTCTGTTATCGATTTCCTTTAGTACAATAGTTGATTCTTTACCTGAACCTGTATTTTCTGCGGGTTCATATTCAAAATATTGTGTATTCCCGTCGAGATTATTCAATTTACATTCAGGATTGGGGCAGTAAATTTCAAAGTTTAGATAGTTTTCGGCAGATTTTTTTTGTCGTCCCGGCTCATCACCATACGGAAAATAACCGGGATTGAGGATACTTATAGGTAAGAATTTTGCTTTCATTTGAGTCAGCCAGTGCCGTATATGTGTATAGGATTCACTTATTTCATCTATGCCTATCCCACTTGTCTTTTTCATTTTCAATATGCAGGTTCCATCATAACCAATATTATTCAGCAATAAAGCACTTTTTATGATTGTTTTAATTCGGGTATTCGTGGTCAACTGTTCGACATCACGTATCAACCTGACCAGATCAGAGTCCGTGATAATATGAGAATCGTCGCATTCAATAGTCAGATACACGTCAAATATCTCACTTTTGATGTTATCGCCCTGTATTGATAAACGAGTACCGCAAAATGGACATACCAGTATCTGTGCCGTTTCAGACGTTTTTTCACCATTCTTCAAAGAAAGATTTTCCAGCGCACCCTTGTCTCCACGTAATTCATGTGGTGTCATGGTATTTCCTACCCATAATCCCACAGAAAATCGCATTTTACCGAACAAATCCCTCGAATTTTTTGAACCTGTGCGATCTTTATATCCCTTCGGCCTCCAGCCCCTGATTCTTATATATTCTGCTGCAGTCATGGCTTTTACCATTCTACGGAACTGCTGGATGGTTAACAGTCTCAATGTATATCGACTCAATACAGCGGTGCCATAACCTGAATTATCATTATAATGCAATCTCCGGAAAGATGAAATGAAGATGGATAAAAATATGTATGTTTCTGTCTTCCCGCCCCCGGTTGGAATCCATAATAAGTCCATATAATCTCTATCATCCGAATTAATTGAAACAAGAGAAGGGATAGCAGATAAAATATATGCTATCTGAAAAGGGTACCAATTGAATTCCCCTTTGCTTTCATCCTGCTGGAATGCCATTACACGATTCGCAAAACAGAATGATAGTCTTGCATTTTCATCTTTTGTTAGACATTCAATGCCATTTTCTAATTTTTTTAAAAATCTCTTTTCCTGATTTATAATGTTAGTACCGTAGATGTCCTGTGTCATATTATTATCTATATATTTTTTATTTTTATCTATCCATTCCTTGTACCGCTTGATTAAAGGATTGAAATTCTCGATTAACTCAGAAGGGGTATACATATCTGATAATTCTGATGCAGAAAATATTATGTTTTCAAAATTTTCTGAAAGCTCGTGGCTCGAAACTAATGCAGAAGGGACGGTTATCAAAGGTATGAATTCACTTCTCAAATCGCATGTGAAGAAGTCCGGTTCAATATGGAAATACTTACCATCTGGCCATATAAGGTCATTGTCCAGCTGTTCATTATAATCTATATCCTTCCATATAGCAGAACATAAAAGCCCTTTCCCGTATACTTTTTTATCTCGATAAAGATAAGATATTTCATCATCGACATTGAGCGTGTCCAGCAATTTCCCGTCTTTTATATTTATTCTTATAGACGGTTGAAATATAACATTCTCCGTTCTTTCCTTTTTATCCGGTAATTCAGTTTTATTTATAAGAGACAGTATGAATATATTATTTTCTCGTTTGATATTAAATATGAGTTTAATATTAGAGTTTGGATAGCTTATGTTCATACGCCTTGACTCAGAATTCTGTAGCTTGCAGTCATATGAAAATTTATGTGGCTTTCGTTTCCATGTATTCCCGTTTTCAATTTTATGGTAAGTACCCCATGTAATAACAATTAGTGGATTCGCATTATTATTATCAACTTGAAAAGAAAGACCGAAAGAAGAGGGTCGCTCGAATTGAGATATATTTGATACTATATCGGATATTTCTGAATCTATATCGTCCGGAACTGGTTGATCCATAAGATTAATTGTATCATTATCAGAATTGACTATGTTATCGCCTGAATTAGAAGCTGATTCTATTGGTTTCAAGGTTCCTATAATGTATTCAGCATAAGGATCGGTTACTGAAATTATTTCCTCTGAGCCGTTACGTGGCCCGTACAGATCTCTTATCATTTCCTTTAGTATATGAGTTCTCAAAAAATCCGACATATTAAAATTACCAGTTGTTTATGAGGCAATTATATATAAATATTGTTTCTATTACTCATAGATTATTCAGAAAACAAAATCAACTATTTATGGCATTATGGACTACAACGGGTATGCCTGCTTTCAGGATATTACACTACAGATAATCAACAATCGACAGCATATAATATCTCCAGATGATAGCAATACTGCAATAAATTCTTTGGTTAAAAAGACATACAGGTATACTATAGCACAGATATGCAAAAAGAATAGGTATTAGAAAGACTCTGATGTTCAGGGGGTTACAGCACCATGGGCTATGAATGTAGAAGGAAGTAACATGCTTCCCTAGATACTGATCCATCATCATTGATTTCCCGGAAGATAACCACTGTATCCGTATATAATAAGAATATAGCATTTGAAATTACAGATTCAGTGAGAGATTTTACAGTAATGAGGAGGTTTAAACATTAAAGCCAGAATGGAATGTTACCCTCTGTATTAGCAGGCAGAATCCCTTTCATGCATGATGAATGTGGATTCAATAATCTCGTCCATGGTGTAAAACAAATCACTGTTCTTTACTGTCATCCTTCCCATATCATAAAATGACGCCTTCCTGTTAGATTTTAATTCAGTGACATAATTACTGCCAAGGAACTTCACGCTTGAGTACCATGAATCAACAACCTTGCCTGACACATTGAAGTTGTTTTCTGCTGTATTGAATATATCTGACATGATCTCAAGCTTTGTTTTAAATTCTTTTTCTGACTGTGCCCTCTTAACGTAAAGCCTTGTTAGGAATGGATAGAATATATCAGTATCAAGGTCGTACAGTACCGAGGTAACGGATTGGTGTGCAAGCACATTGCTTCCTGATGCATGGTCAAAGAACCATCCTACATA